>NZ_JAFMOT010000158.1:0-68297 GCF_019049695.1 Rahnella perminowiae | reverse complement strand
GGGGTATTAATGGTGGTGTAATTGTATGAGTTGCCATCAAACCCACACTCCTTCCCTTCGTGAGAGGGGAAGGAGCAAAAGCAAAATCGCGCAGTGTTTGCCGGGGAAGGAGTAAAGCAAAACCTTTGTCACATGTGTGTGGCAGCTAAAGCACCTTCTCCAGGAAAGCCTGGGTTCTGGCGTGAACCGGCCGTTCCAGCACCTGTTCGGCAGCGCCGCTTTCAACAACGCGACCATCGACCATAAATACCACCTGATCCGCGACCTGGCGCGCGAAGCCGATTTCATGAGTAACGACCACCAGTGTTACGCCTGATTGCGCCAGTTTCTTAATCACATCCAGCACTTCGCCGACCAGTTCAGGGTCGAGGGCCGATGTCGGTTCATCAAACAGCATGACTTTAGGATTCAGCGCCAGCGCGCGGGCGATGGCGATACGTTGTTGCTGTCCGCCGGACAAATGACGCGGCCAGGCGTGGGCTTTCTCACGCAGGCCGACGGTGTCGAGCAGTTCACCGGCGCGGATGATGGCGTCTTTGCGACTCATCAGGCCGTGAACTACCGGCGCTTCGATGATGTTATCCAGCACCGTCATATGCGGGAATAAATTGAAATTCTGGAATACATAACCGACGTGTCTGCGTTGCCTGAGAATGGCGCGCTCTTTCAGCTCATACAGTGTATCGCCTTTGCGGCGGTAACCAATGTAGTCACCATCGATCTGAATAAAACCTTCGTCGACGCGCTCAAGATGATTAATCGTGCGCAACAGTGTCGATTTTCCCGAACCGGACGGGCCGAGGATCACGGTCACGGTGCCGGGTTCAATGCTCAGACTGACGTTATCCAGCGCTTTATGCGCGCCGTAGTACTTGCTCAGATTATTGATCTCTATACGCCCGACGGTGGCTGCCTGAGGTTTGCGCGGGAACAGCTGTTCAACCGGGGCTTCCCTTGGGCGGTTAACGAATAAATCAAAGGCTTCAGACATAGTGCTTTCCCTTTATTAAGAACGGGCGACGCGCCACTGACGCAGGCGCTGCAAGGGGGTTGGCGCGACCTGGCGCACAGTACCGCGGGAGAAATAACGTTCGACGTAATACTGTAAAACCGACAGCACGGTGGTGATCAGCAGATACCAGACGGTAGCGACCATCAGCAACGGGATCACCTGTTGCGTGCGGTTGTAAATCACCTGCACGGTGTAAAACAGTTCCGGCATCGACAGGACGTAAACAATCGATGTGCCTTTCGCCAGGCTGATCACTTCGTTAAAACCGGTTGGCAGAATTGAACGCAAAGCCTGCGGCAAAATAATGCGAAATGTACGGCGGTAGGCCGGTAATCCCAGCGCGGCGGCGGCTTCGTGCTGGCCGTGTTCTACGCCCAAAATCCCGCCACGAATGATCTCTGCGGTATAGGCTGATTGCACCAGGGAAAGGCCGAGCACGGCGACGGAAAACTGATCCAGCAAATTAACCGTCGGGGTGCTGAAAAAGGAAACCGTGGTGAACGGAATGCCGAGCGAAAGGTTGTCGTAAAGATAGGAAAAGTTGTAGAGGATGATCAGCACCAGCAGCAGCGGCAATGAACGGAACAGCCAGATATACCCCCAGGCCAGCGCATTGAGCAAATAAGATTTAGACAGACGGGCGAGGGCCAGTGCGGTGCCGAAAATCACGCCGAACAGCGTGCCCAGCAGTGTCAGCAACAGGGTTTTTCCAAGCCCGGACAAGATCACCGGATCAAAAAACCACTGGCGGAATACGCCCCATTCCCAGCGGGAATTCGTGGCGATTGACTGGATGATACCTAAGAGAATAAATGCCGAAAATACCGCACCGGCCAGTCGCCACGGATAGCGCGCCGGTACCACTTTCAGCGGCGGATGATTCACAGTTGAAGGGGTATTTTCGCTCATGGAGTTCCCTTGTCGTTATGTCGCAGATGAGGTGACCGGCACCTGCGCTTTCAGTGTTTTGGTAAACGGCAGTCGCCCGTCATACGGCGGCCGGGAATAGACTTCCGGGTCGAGACGGGTATCGAATTGCGGCTGGTAACCGTGTGACAGATACAATCCGACCGCTTCAGGCTGGCGGAATCCGGTGGTCAGAAAGACCCGCCGGTAACCATACGCGGCAGCACGCCGTTCCAGTTCATGCAGGATTTTTTGCGCCAGTCCCTGACGGCGCAGCGCGCGGTGCGTCCAGATGCGTTTTAGCTCGGCGGTCTGTTCGTCGTAGCGTTTATACGCGCCCATCGCAACGGGCTCGCCGTTTCTCAGCAGAACAATGAAGGCGCCATCGGGGGCGGAAAAAACACTGTCATCTTCCGGCGGCTGGCTCGAAAAGAAATCGCCGTAGCGGTCACGGTATTCACCGAACAATCCGTCGATGACCGGTGCAATCAGCGGGTCTTCCGGCACGGTCTGAATGAAAATATCTTCGCTCATCGTTTCTGCTCCTGATCAGTCGCCCAGTCCCGGCGGGTTAATTTCAGAGTGATCGATCTTCTCGACGCTTTCACCCCAGCGATCCAGCACTTTGATGTAAGCCCCGCTGGCAATGGCGCTGTTCAGCGACGCCTGCACGGCATCCACCAGGCCATTCCCTTTTTTCAGCGTGACGGCGATATTGGCAGTCTTCGGCCAGCCGCCAGGCACGGTGCCGACCAGTTTGGTTTTGCCGGTCAGCAGGGATTTATACGCGCCGGTCACGTTCGGGCCGAACGTCGCGTCAGCCCGGCCGGACTGGATCGCCAGCGTCGCGGCAGCGTCATCGGTGACATACAGCGGTTTCAGCGCCGGTAAGCCTTTGGCCTGATTCTCTTTGTCCCACGCCAGCAACACGGCTTCCTGATTGGTGCCTGAGCCGACAATAATGCGTTTACCGGCGATATCGGGTGCGGATTTAATGGAGGTGATTTTGCTGTCACTTTTCACATAAAAACCGAGGGTATCTTCGCGGTAAGTAGCGAAATCAAATTTGGTTTTGCGATCTTTGGTGACCGTGATGTTGTAGATTGCCGCATCGTATTTGCCGGAAGTCACGCCCAGCGGCCAGTCCTCCCAGGAGGCCGGAACCACTTTAAGTTTCAGGCCTAAACCGTCGGCGACCAGACGGGCAATATCCGCCTCGCTGCCGATCACAGTTTTATTATCACGGGCGTACAGCCCGAACGGCGGTGCGCTGCCGAGCACGGCCAGTGCAACGGTCAGCGTGCCCGGTTCAACAAACTTAAAATTGGCCGGGATTTTCGCCACAGCCTCCGGGCTTTTGGGTGTATTTACCGGCGTTTCATTGGCAACCAGATCAATACCCGGTGCGGCGTATGCGGCTGATGAAAAACTTAATATTGCCGCGATGGCGGTCGCTGTAAGGGTTGCGCTATGCTTCATCATCATTATTATTTTTTATCCTGCAATCTTATTTTATGGAGTGAGAACCGTGAGGTGACGTTTTCACTATTCCCGAGTGTTGCCGGGATGTAAAAGAACAAAATCAAATAATCAAAGAGATAAAATAGAAATGCCTCGCGACGGAAATTTTCCACGGAAAATGCCCGGAATATCCGGGCGTGAGAAAATAAAATCAGGAATGAAATGGTTACTCTCCGGCTAATTCCACCAGCGCTTTTTCCGCCAGTTGCTGGAAATAATTTGCGGCCGGGTAAATAGCCGATTCATCCGGGTTAAATTGCGGATGATGCAAGCCGAAGTGACTGGCAGAGCCGATGCTGACAAACGCACCCGGCACATGATGCAGATAAAAAGCAAAATCCTCTCCGCCCATTTGTGCCTGCGCCACCTGCGCGTCATAGCCAGATTCTGCGGCAGCCTGTAAAGCAAACTCTGCCCAGCGCGGCGTATTCACCACCGCCGGTGGCCCGGCAAACCAGTGCAATTCCGCCTGCGCGCCCAGCGCATCGGCTACGCCGGTGATGACTTTGCGGATGCGCTGCGGAAGGTATTCGCGGATCTCGCTGCTGTAGGTGCGCACCGTGCCTTCCAGTTCGACGGTTTGGGGTAAGACGTTCCAGGTATTGCCGCCTTCAATGCGGGTGACGCTGACCACCGCCGCGTCCTGTGCGCTGACGTTGCGGCTGACCACCGTTTGCAGCGCGGTCACGATATGGCTGGCGGTGACAATGCTGTCGGTGCCTTCTTCCGGATGTGCGGCGTGTGCGCCTTTACCGGTCACGGTTATCTGAAAGCGATCCACGTTGGCATAGAATGCTCCCCCTTTGGTCGCGAAGGTACCGACCGGCAGTTCAGGCGCATTATGGAGGCCAAAAATCGCATCAACGTTTTCCAGCGCACCGGCTTTAATCAGCTGCGATGCACCGCCAAAGCGTTCCTCAGCGGGCTGGAAAAACAGCCGCACGCGTCCGGGTAAGGTCTGTTCACGCGCCTTGAGCAAATATGCCGCACCGAGGATAACTGAAGTATGGAAATCGTGGCCACAGGCGTGCATTACACCGGGTTGCTGCGAACTGAACGTTACGCCGGAGGCTTCTTCAATCGGCAGGGCATCAATGTCCCCGCGCAGGGCCACAACGGGTCCCTGTTCCGGCCCGATTTCAGCCACAACGCCGGTTTTCAGCCCGAGCGATAAAATGCGGATCCCGGCGGCATTCAGCCATTGGGTAATCTTTTGTGTTGTCACAAACTCCTGATTGGATAATTCAGGATGCTGGTGTAATTCACGACGGTAAGCGATGAGTTTTTCTTCTAATCCGGATAATCCGGACGGGGTGCCGGATGAAATATTTTGTGTTTCTTGTGCAAGTGAAATGCTCATGGCGAAATAACCTTATTGTCTGAACAGAGAGAGTTAAACAGATGGAGCCATTCATTTCATGCTAGTCAGGCCAGCGGGAATAACGAAATACTCAGTCGCTATAATTTATAGTCGTTTTGCACAGCGGCCTGCATAGCAAAATACTGACTATAGAAACGTGATTTTATTATTTAGCTTTAACCTTATTTCGTGGAACTCTTTTTTATCACAACGGATAAAAAGGGATGCGCAGGTGAATTACCGACTGAGTTTATTAGATCAAAGCCCGATCAACGACGGGCAGACGGCTGCGCAGGCGCTAGACGCGACGCTGAATTTTGCGCTGGCAGCAGAAAAGCTGGGCTATCACCGCTTATGGGTGTCGGAACACCACGATACTGAAAAACTGGCGGGCAGCTCGCCTGAAGTGCTGATCGCCTGGTTGCTGGCACATACCTCCCGGCTGCGGATAGGTTCAGGCGGGGTGATGCTGCAACATTATAGTCCGTATAAAGTGGCGGAGAATTTTCATCTTTTATCATCGCTGGCGCCGGATCGTGTGGATATCGGCATCGGCAAAGCGCCCGGCGGTTTACCGCTGTCGACCAAAGCGTTGCGCGCCCATGCCCCGGCTGAATCAGCTCCCGGTTTCCCCGCCCAGTTACAACAACTGACGCATTATCTGACCCATCTGGATGACCATCTGGCGGGCACTGAAGCCCGTGCGTTGCCGCGTCCGCCGGTTGCACCGCAGCGGTTTTTACTCGGTGCCAGCAAAGAGAGCGCCCGTCTGGCGGCGTCGCTGGGCTGGAACTTTGTCTTCGCCGGTTTTATCAATGCTTCCGCTGAGGTGATGACAGAATCCGTGCTGGCTTTCCATGAATATTCGGCCGGACAAGGGCAGGCGCTGGTCAGTCTGGCTGCGCTGGCGGCGGAAACCCGGGAGCAGGCTGCTGAGCGGGTGGCCGGGCGACATAATTTTCGTGTCACGGTGGGCGACCGGCACGTCACGGTCGGTTCCCGCGAACAGGCTGAAGCCTTTGTGCGCCAGTCCGGCGCGACGCAATACCATATCGAACAGCAGCAAATCAGCATACTGCACGGCACACCCGGCGACATCCATCAGCAACTGCGCGATATTCAGCGCCGCCTGTGCGTGAACGAATTTGTCATACACACTCCACTGACTGAAGCCGGTGCGCGGCTGAAGTCCATCGAATTGCTGGCTGGCCAGCGGTAAGGAGATTTCATGAGCCAATCAAAAAGTATCAAGCTGGGTCTGATGTTGCACGGTGCCGGGGGGCATATGAACTCGTGGCGTCACGAAAAAGCGCCGGCAGATGCCAGTGTCAATTTCCCGTATTTCCGTGATTTAGCCCTGCGTGCGGAAGCAGCCGGTTTTGATTTCCTGTTCGTGGCCGACGGCCTGCACATTAACGAAAAATCGCTGCCCCATTTCCTCAACCGTTTCGAACCGGTGGCCTTGCTGTCAGCGCTGGCCTCCGCGACCCACAGCATCGGGCTGGCGGGGACTATTTCGACCTCGTACAGCGATCCGTTTACCGTCGCACGTCAACTGGCTTCGATAGACAATATCAGTCAGGGGCGGGCGGGCTGGAACGTGGTGACCTCACCGCTGGCCGGTTCGGCGAAAAACTTCGGTAAAGATCATCCTGAACATGCGCTGCGCTACCAGATTGCGGAAGAATATATCAGCGTTGTGCAGGGGCTGTGGGACTCATGGGAAGACGACGCTTTTGTGCGCGACCGTGAAAGCGGTGTGTTTTTCGACGCGGCGAAGCTGCATAGACTGAATCATCAGGGGCAGTTTTTCTCGGTGGAAGGCCCGCTGAATATTCAGCGTTCGCCACAAGGTCAGCCGGTGATTTTCCAGGCCGGCGCGTCGGATGCCGGTATCGCACTGGCCGGTAAATCTGCCGATGCCGTTTTCACTAACGCCCGTACGCTGGAAGAAGCGCAGGAGTATGCGGCAAAATTACAGCAACAGGTCAGCAAAAATGGCCGCCATCCGGTGGGTATTTTCCCGGGGATCAGCCCGGTTGTCGGCAGAACTGAAGAGGAAGCTGAGGCCAAATATCAATATCTGTTGTCACTGTTGTCTCTCGACGATGCGCTGGCCTATCTCGGACGATTCTTCGATCACCATGATTTCAGCCAGTATCCGCCGGACGGCCCGTTCCCTGAACTGGGTGATTTAGGGCAAAACACCTTCCGCTCTACCACCGACAGTATCAAGAAACTGGCGCGTGAAGAAAACCTGACGTTGCGGGAAATCGCGTATCAGACCACCTTGCCGCGTGGTGAATTCTTTGGCACGCCGGAACAGGTCGCCGACCGTCTGATCCGCTGGGTGGAAGAGGGCGGTGCCAGCGGATTTATCATCAGCGGGCCGGTACTGACCGAAGCGCTGGATGACATTACCCGTCTGGTATTGCCGGTGCTGGAAGCACGGGGTTACTGGCATCCCTCACAGGCTCCGACGCTGCGCGAGCGTCTGAATATTCCGTTCCCGGCCAACCGTTACAGCGTGCAGGAAACCCGGCGTGAAACAGTGAGCGAAAAATAGTTACAACATACTAAGGTTTTTCCCAGGCCCGCCACGGTAGCCCCGAGCGGGCTTTTTGCTTTGCAGGGCTGACGGACGGGCAGGTTTTTACGGTTCGGGAACCGCGGCAGGCTTGCCGGCATAAAAAATTAGGCGTAGGCTTTTCGCAATTAAAAAACGATCGGTCTAAATTATGTGTAGTGCGTTTTCCCCTGTACCTGAGGTGCCACTCAAACCGCGCCGCGGACGTCCGCCGAGAACGGCCCGGGAGTTTGAGGATACGCGCGAAGCCCTTATCCGTTCGGGGCTGGAAGTGATCACAGAAACGGGTTACCTGTCGGCAGGCATCGAGGCGGTGATCAAAAACATCGCCGTGCCGAAAGGCTCGTTTTATCACTATTTCAAAAATAAGCAGGATTTCGGCATGGCCGTGCTGACGGCTTACGGCGCTTTTTTCGCCCACAAACTCGACAAGTTTCTGCTCAGCACTGAATTGTCACCGCTGCAACGCATTGACGCATTTGTGACGCATGCCGGTCAGGCAATGGCGAAGTTTGAGTTCAGGCGTGGCTGTCTGGTCGGTAATTTATTGCAGGAATCCCCGCAGCTGCCGGATGATTTTTTGCAGAAACTCAAAACGATTTTGTATGACTGGGAAAGTCGTATTGCCCTCTGCCTGGAAGAAGCCCGTCAGGCGGGCGATATCGTATCAACCATGCCGACCGCGTCACTGGCACAGATTTTCTGGTCCGGCTGGGAAGGGGCGGTGATGCGGGCAAAACTGTTTCGCTCGGCCGGGCCGCTGGATCAGTTCTGGGCGTATTTCCGTCATACCCTTGTGTCACCTGTTCAATCCTGAATCTAAAAATAGCACCTGCAATCATTACGTGAGTCATCGCATACCTCACGACAAAAAACTCGAATCACCTGAAATATAAAGGGAAGAAAATGAAAGCATTGGTCCTGGAACAACAAGATAAGGCCACGCTGGCCGAAGTGAAAGAGATTGCGCTGCCGGATATGGCGGCAGGCGATGTGCGGGTGGATATCAGCTGGTCAGGGCTGAATTACAAAGATGCCCTGGCCATCACCGGTAAAGGTAAAATCATCCGGCAGTTTCCGATGGTGCCGGGTATTGATTTCGCCGGCCATGTCAGCCGCAGCAACGACCCGCGTTTCTCCGTCGGACAATCTGTCATTCTGACCGGCTGGGGCGTCGGCGAAACGCACTGGGGCGGTCTGGCTGAGCAGGCTTGTGTTAAAGGTGACTGGCTGGTCGCCCTGCCGGAAGGTCTGGCTGCGCGCAATGCCATGATCATCGGCACCGCCGGGTTTACCGCCATGCTGTGCGTCATGGCGCTGGAAGAGGCGGGCGTGACACCGGAAAGCGGCACCGTAGTGGTGACCGGTGCCAGCGGCGGCGTCGGCAGTACGGCGGTGGCCTTGTTGCATACGCTCGGTTACACCGTGGCGGCCGTGACGGGGCGTGGATCTACACATGATTATCTGCGTAAACTGGGTGCCGGCGAAATCCTCTCCCGTGATGATTTTGCCGAAACCCGTCCGCTGGAAAAACAACTCTGGGCCGGCGCGGTGGATACCGTCGGCGACAAGGTGCTGGCCAAACTGCTGGCGCAAACCAATTACGGCGGCTGCGTGGCGGCCTGCGGTCTGGCGGGGGGCTTCAACCTGCCGACCACCGTGATGCCGTTTATTCTGCGCAATGTGCGTTTGCAGGGGGTGGATTCGGTTTCAGTTCCCGCTGAACGTCGCGCTGCCGTCTGGGAGCGTTTACTGAATACGCTGCCGGACGATTTTTATCAGCAGGCTGCGACGGAAATTACGCTGGAACAAGCTCCGGCTGTTGCAGCCGATTTCCTGAACAATAAAATCCAGGGCCGGACGCTGGTGAAAATCGGCGGCTGACCGTTCCTGCCCGGTATTTTCGTGATACCGGGTGCTTTACTTCAATTTTTTCCCCGCTATAAAGAATTACCCCTGACCGGCCGATAAAAACAACGTCCCTCTGAGAAAAAAGAGAATGGAATTCCTTATTTTCCGAATGACGCACCGCGCGAACACAATCAAAAACGAATAACGACAGGCATGGGGAAAGTATGGATAATTTTCAGAAAGAAATTGATGAGAGAACCAATCTCACTTCATCAAACCGGTTTGAGCTTTTGCTGTTCCGTCTGGGGACATCGCCGGATGACGAGCAATCTGAGCTTTTTGGTATCAACGTCTTTAAATTGCGCGAAATCGTGCCGATGCCCACGCTGACTAAAGCGGCGGGTATGGCCTCCCCGATGATGGGTATGGCCAACATCCGTGGCGAAATCATTCCGGTCATCGACCTGCCTGCTGTGGTCGGTTGTGTGCCCAAAACCGGCCTGAACATTCTGCTTGTCACCGAATATGCACGCAGTACTCAGGCGTTTGCGGTGGAATCCGTTGATGACATTGTGCGTCTTGAATGGAGTCAGGTGCTGGCTGCCGAGGGGGGTGTGAAAAGCCGTAACATCACCAGTATTGCGCGTCTGGATAACGATAAATCCAGTAACCGTCTGGCGCTGGTGCTCGACGTTGAACAAATCCTCCATGACATTATTCCGAACAGTAATATCGACATGGATAAAAAGAAAACCAGCGCATTTAAACTCAAGCCGGGCACGGTGGCGATCGTGGCCGAAGATTCTAAAGTCGCCCGTCAGATGCTGGAGAAAGGGCTTAACATGATGGAAATCCCGGCGCAGATGCATGTCACCGGTCTGGAAGCCTGGAATAAAATCCGTAAAATGGCTGAAGAATGCAAAGCCCAGGGACTGCCCATTGCCGATAAAATTTCCTTCGTATTAACGGATCTGGAAATGCCGGAAATGGACGGCTTTACCCTGACGCTCAATATCAAGCGTGATGAATTCCTGAAAAATATCCCGGTTATTATTCATTCCTCCTTATCCGGCAGCGCCAATGAAGATCATGTGCGTAAAGTGGGTGCTGACGGTTATGTGGCGAAGTTCGAAATCAACGAACTGGAAGCGGCTATTCATAAAGCGCTGGAGGCGAAGAAAATCGCACATGTGTAATCCGCCCCTGAGCCTGTAACTGCCAAAGCCCGCCCGTTGTGCGGGTTTTTTTATGGACAGAATTAATCATCAGGAACCGCCGCTTAAATTTTTACGCGCGCGGGCTTTAAGCACACCCATTGAAATAGCTGCCCCGAAGTCCTTACACATTTCAAAATTAATATTATCCGCCTCGTATCTACAATTTCGATAGTCGCATCGAAATTATCCATTAGAGCAAAGATAGCAATTGTTCTATTAATAACGTTAGCAGCGTGTTTAAGGTTTGCCATCGTAACGGGAAAGTTTATTTCCATGAAGCTGAAAAAGAATAGGGAGTATTAAATGTTTATCCGGCCACTTAAATTAACTCAGCACGTCGATGTGCAGGGTTCAGAAAAAGCGCCTGCGTTGGTACTTCTGCATTCTTTGGGAACGGATTTGCACTTGTGGGATTTGCAAATGCCGCGTCTGACTGAACGTTATCGTGTGATCCGCCTGGATATCCGCGGGCACGGATTAAGCGCGGTCGATTCTTTGCGATTTACCATGGCAGATTTGGCCGACGATGTCGTGGCGGCGCTTGATCATCTCCAAATCGATCAGTTCTATGTTGCCGGGGTTTCAATCGGCGGAACAATTGCGCAATGGATTGGATTCAAGATACCCAAACGAGTACAGGGAATGATTATTGTTGATACGGCACTGGTGAATGCCGCTCCGCCTTCGCTCTGGCGGGCACGGGCTGAAGATGTCTTTCACCACGGTGTTGAACACCTCGAGATGGGGATTTTAAGTAAATGGGTGACACCGAAATTTATCGATACGCCAGACGCAGACGGCCTGAAGCAGATGTTGCGTCGGACAACGGTTGAAGCTTTCGCAGGTTGTTCCTACGCCATCGCTGATACCGATCTGACAGATATGGATATTCCGGGGGTAAGGGCTGTGGTGGTGAGAGGGAGTGAAGATCAGCTTACGCCCCAGGACTACGCGCAACGTCTGGCTGAAAAGCGCAACGCCCCATTGCATATCATACCCGGCGCAGCCCATTTACCGAATTTTGAGCAACCCGAAGCGCTCACTGATGAAATCATCTCGTTCATTGAGAACAAAAATACGCATTAACACCCGGAGCAGGTATTCAGCGCGGGTCAGGGGTGCACGGGCGTCGTTAATGAGTCAATTTTGCAGGCAGATGATGAAAAAATCTGAAGCGCGAACGGAGTAAATCCTATGAATCGTCGGTTATTTATTGGTGGAAGCCTGGGATTGTGCGCAGGTGCTGTAATACTTCCGGCTGCGTTAAAAGGGGTTATGGCACAGAGGGATGTTATCGAGATGCAACTGGCGAATGGAACAGTGAGCATCCGTTTATTTCCTGATTTGGCACCCGGGCATGTTGAACGCATAAAATCGCTGGTAGAGGCCAGATTTTATGACGGCATGCCGTTTAGCCGGGTTATAGAAGGCTTTATGGCACAAACGGGTGACCCGATAAAAGATCCTGGTCTGGATTACCGGAGATTACCGGCGCTGGCCGCAGAGTTTAACCGCATGCCTTTTGAACGCGGTACCCTCGGCATGGCCAGATCACGGTATCCGCACAGTGCCAGCCATCAGTTTTTCATTACCTCCGCCAGAGCAGGTTTTTTAGACCAGAACTACACGGCTTTTGGGAAGGTCACGAGTGGCATAGAGTTAATTGATCAACTCCGCCGGGGGGCTTCGGACACGGGCACGGTGGCTAATCCCGATGTCATAAAAAGCATGCGATTAGCCCCTGTCAGAACAGTATAAGGCTCTCTGACTGCCTAAATAACTCGCCGAAGGAGTCGATGTCATATGCCCAGCATTACTCTCTATACCTCAGCCAGTCACCGGTTAGATGCCGGGGTTTTTGCTGAATTTTCAACCACCTTAACCCGTCTTGCCAAAGAGATTCTGAAAGCGAAAGAAAATAATATTCACATCAGCTACCTCACCGCAGAGATAGGTTTCGGTACGCCGGTCTATTTTGAAGCAAAACTAAGGCAGGAAGTTTTCCGAACCGTGCCCGTGTTGGATGAATTCATGCATCAGGTTGATTTATTGATTAAGGAGAAAATAGGAGTCACAGCAAGAATTCGCTGTTTCTCTTTTGAAGCAGGTAATATTTATGCAAAGAACTAAGGAACAGATTATGAATGTTAGTTTTCCAACAAGAGATCTCGGCGATATATCGGTTACTGCGGTTAGCGATGGCTATCTGCACGTCGACTTCGGGATGCTTTCAAATGTGGACGAGGAAGAGTGCAAAACCATTCAGCGCAGTGCGAAAATCAGTGAACTCAATGCGGTTCATATTAACACCTTCTTAATCCGCCGGCAGGATAAAAATATTCTTATTGATAGCGGAGCAGGGGGAGTTAAGGGATGGGGGGGCAGGCTGATTGCCAATCTGGACCGGTTGGGGATACAACCTGACAATATTGACGCTGTACTTCTCACCCATGCCCATCCCGATCATATCGGTGGATTGCTCACCGCAGAAGGCGACGCTGTATTTGTTAATGCTGAACTGGTGATAAACAGCGATGAATTCAATTATCTGCAAGATGATGAGAATTTCGCAGCCGTCAGTGACCGCGTAAAAGGTAATTTCCTGCTGGCGCGAAGTATATTCAAAAAGTATCAGAAAAATCTTCGTCTCATCGATCATGGCGAGGTATTTCCTGGTGTTTTTGCGATCCCGCTGAAGGGACATACGCCGGGGCATACGGGTTACCGGATTGAAGGTAGCAAAGGTAGCGTATTAATCTGGGGGGACATTGTTCATTTCCCCCATATTCAACTGCTAAAACCGGAAGTTGCGATCGCCTTTGACTACGATCCTCACATGGCGGCAGAGATCCGCTCCCACATGCTGGAGAAGGTGAGCTCGGAAAGAATTCTTGTCGGCGGTATGCATTTTGGCGAGCAAGGATTCGGTTATATTGAAAAACGTGAATCCGGATATGGGATCGTCGGTTTCAATTAATTAAAAGCTATTATCAGAACATTCTGCTCTGTAAATAATGTATTTCCTGACCGGCAACGCAACGATTAAATGGGGCAACCTGTCTGGCTCTGCTTAAGTTGCTTTGCCGTTATTAATTTTTTTACTGTGTAACATTGTCGCTATGCTACTGAATAAATTCTCAGGTTTAAAATACTATCCTCGGGGGGAGCAAAATGAATCCTGCAATAAACAGAGAAATAAATATTGATGCTATTCGCACTGATGTAAATGAACAGGATGGGAGTCAGTCGGTCACGGCGGAGAAATTACCCTCCCAGCCCAAACTTCCATCGCTTACCGGAAGCAGATTCTGGGCTGCTTTATTAGTCTTTTTATTTCACTCATCATTACCCAGCGATCTCGCACCCTTTTCAGACCCCACCATACAGCATATTTTTACTGTTATCGTAGGCAAAGCGGGTTGGCTTGGCGTTTCTTATTTCTTCATACTCAGCGGATTCATCATGGTGTGGTCTGCGAAAGATAACGACACCGTGGGGGATTTTTACCTGCGGCGTTTTGCGAAGATTTATCCCACGCACTGTCTGACCTGGGCCGTGGCGTTCGTTATTGGTGCTATGAGCATATATCAATATAAATTATGGTCATCAAACCTTCTGTTACTGAATACCTGGGTTGATGATGTGCATTATTTTTTTGTGGGTAACAGACCCAGTTGGTCTCTGTGTATAGAAGCGATGTTTTATCTTTCTTTCCCTTATCTTTTTAGAGTAATGAAGACAATACCTAAAAAATTCGATCTGCTCGGTTTAACGATTGTAACGGCAGGATCCTTGTTGGTTCAAACGTACATTTACCTGTGGGTTGAGCCGAATAAGATGATGGGGGCGTTTCCGATTTCGCAGCAACATTTTTGGGTTTCATATATTTTTCCTCCCTCACGCATATTTGAATTTCTGGCCGGTATGTTTGCAGCGCGGCTTATGATGCACGGACGCATGCTGGTGCTGTCGAAAACGGCTTCGTTTTCCCTGCTTGCCGCCAGTTATCTCGGATCTATGTATATCCCATACCAGTTTAGTATGAGTGTGGTATTCATTATCCCCGTTAGCTTGTTAATCGTTTCAATTGCGGGTGATGATTTAAAAAACCGAAATACATGGTTGAACACTAAAATGTCTGTATGGTTAGGGGAGATATCTTATTCATTTTATATGGTTCATTTTTTAGTGCTTTTTTATTTTTTGAATCTCACGGCAGGAAGAAAGTTTAGCTTGCCGGAAGGGATTGCACTTATCGCCGTTGCGCTAGTGTTATCTGTCTCCTGTGCCTCCTTT
This sequence comes from Rahnella perminowiae, assembly GCF_019049695.1. Classification (NCBI taxonomy): domain Bacteria; kingdom Pseudomonadati; phylum Pseudomonadota; class Gammaproteobacteria; order Enterobacterales; family Yersiniaceae; genus Rahnella; species Rahnella perminowiae. The sequence continues at coordinate 53,547 of NZ_JAFMOT010000158.1, read as the reverse complement.
TTATATAAATACTTTGAAGTACCCATGATGAAGTTAATTCTGGAGAAATGTCGTACCAGGTCGTTAGTCGTTCTGCGTAAATCTGCATAACGTAAATAGAGTATGCTTCCTTTCGTTGTCAGAACAGGATGCGTCGGGAAAGTCTGCTTACTGAATGGGAGAGCATATATCAGTCATATGCTCTCCCGATTGTATTTGATGAGGGGTTTTACTGAAAAGGGGAACGCCTAAGGGCTTGTTACCCATGCCTTAATAACGGATGCCTTAATAGCCGATGTTGTGCAGCCGGGGATCCTGAAAAAGTGAGGTCATTATGCCCCGGAATTTTGTGCTATCCAGATAAGGTGAATCTGTACGATAAACAAGCTCTATCTTGAAATCATTGAACTGACCACTGAGTTCGTGAATTTTAATCTTATTTTGTACCTCGCCACTGATCGAACAGCGTAAAACTAAAGATACGCCTTTACCGGCGGCAATGCTGGAGAACAGCACGGGATATGATCCGCATTCCACAACCCGTTTGGGTGTGATATTCCCTTCATTAAAAAGAGTATTATAATTGCGGGTCGTGGTTGCACATTTTTTACTGCTGAGCAAAAAAACTTCGCCGTCAAGGCTGGAGATGTCTTTAATGGTTGGGTAATCTTTTTCCGTAATAATAACCAGTTCGCTGGAGAGTAATATCGAGCGTGAATGCTGGGTGTTTGAAAAACCCGCACCGATTATTACTGCATCGAATTCATTTTGGTCAAAGGCATTGAGTAAGCTGAGAGTATTACCTATCGAAATGTCTATGTTCCAGCCCAAATCATGCCCCAGATCGATGAGCGAGCTGACAATATAGGGGGGTAAACATTCAATTATGCCAATTCGTATATTCAGCTGGCTATTTTTGGAGTGGGAAAGGTTGTTTTTACAATCATCCGCCAGGTTCAATATTTTAAGGGCGTAGTCATAAAGTATCTGACCTTGTGCCGTCAGTGAGCAACCATCAGTTTTCCGGTCTAACAGGGTGACATCCAGATTATCCTCCAGGCTCCTGATCCGGTGGGAAATACTCGATTGCACGCGATTCAGACGCTCGGCTGCCTGGGTTATGTTCCCTGTCTCCACGACTGTCACGAACGCAAGAAGTTCACTTAGCTTCATTTGAGACCTCATGCTAAAAATTAGTTCACCGTCACAACAATTATTTATATTCTGTATTAATGATTTTGTCACTATGTTTTAAACACCCGCGCGCCGGGATACCACCACAGGCTCTGTCTGGCCAGTTCAGGAGACGTGTCAGTATTATTACCCTCCGGGCAGACATTAATTCTGAATTACGAATTACAACAACAGACTGTGCTTATTTTTCTGCTCTGTAACTCATGCACATTTCCCCGAACAATCAGTCATCCGCAACAGGCATTTTTTCAGGGTATCAATACTTTCGATGAGTGCCTCGATTTTATTCGCTGGTCTTTTATTGTCATGCCAATTACGATTTTAGAAGTGAAGTCATGTAACTTCATATAAATCAACTGCTTGTCTATTTCTATTATTTGAATATATATATTACCCAATCTCAGCTGGGTGTATTTAAGAAAATTCATTTTAGTTTCCGGAGGGTGAAATATGGCGCACGCAGAGTTTGATAAAGTAATGACTGAACTGGTTGACTACGCCTATGAGCAGGCAACCTTTGATAATGAGACTTTACGTCTGGCACGTTTTTGCCTGTTGGATTCGATAGGTTGCGCCATTGCCGCCTCTGCTGACCATGATTGTATGAGGCTAATGGGCAGCGCTCAGTTCAGCAAGAGCCGGGAGGGGGTTCCGGTTGCCGGTACCGGGCTCAGACTGGGACCGATAGAGGCGGCCTTTCATCTGGGTTCGATGATTCGCTGGCTGGAGTTCAATGATACCTGGCTCGCGCAAGAGTGGGGGCACCCGTCCGATAATCTGGGGGCTATTCTGGCAGCGGCGGCATGGCACAGTCTGCGTGGTGGTAATCAGACACCTACGGATATGAACGCCGTCCTGAATACAATGATTCGTGCCTACGAGATCCACGGTGTGTTGTGCCTGTCGAACTGTTTCAACGAGCTGGGTATTGACCATGTCGTGTTGGTTAAAGTGGCTTCTGCCATCGCCTCAGCTCAGCTCCTGGGCCTGTCAAAAGACCAGGCCCTGAGTGCGCTGTCCAACGCGATTATCGACGGTCATTCTCTCAGAACCTACCGGCATGCGCCCAATGCGGGGACGCGTAAATCATGGGCCGCCGGGGATGCGACGGCGCGTGGTCTGCAGCTGGCACTGTTCGCGCAAACCGGCGAGATGGGATATCCGACGGCGCTGACGGTCAGCCGGTGGGGATTCAATGATGCTGTTTTGAGAGGCAAACCCTTCAATCTGTCGCGTAATCTGTCAGATTTTGTCATTAAGAATATCCTGTTCAAAGTCCCCAATCCTGCGGAGTACCATGCCCAGACGGCTGTCGAAGCGGCCATTAACCTCCGGGAACGGATACTGGCCGCCGGGTTTACACCTGAGAGTATCGAGTATGTGCGGGTCGAAACAACCCGACCGGCGATGCAGATCATTGATAAATCAGGGCCGCTCAATAACGCCGCCGATCGCGATCACTGTCTCCAGTACATGGTTGCGGTAGGCCTCCAGACCGGAAACCTGACCATTAAGGATTTCCACGAACCGCTCGCCAGCGATCCTCAGCTTGATGCGCTGCGATTGAAAATTACCTGCACTGAACGTCCTTCCTTTACCGGGAGCTACTACGACCCGGATAAACGCGCCATCCCTAATACGCTCTTTGTGAAGTGCCATGGAATGAGCGAAGAAATCGTTGAAACCATTGAATATCCGCTGGGCCATGTTCGTCGCCGTGAAGAGTGTTTCGAAGCACTGCTGACGAAATTCCATCTGAATCTTTCGCAGAGTCCGCTGCGTGACCGGTCCCGTATTCTGGCCGACACCCTGATTTCGGCATCGAAGCTTGATGCTATGTCCGTCACTGACCTCCTGAAAATGTTCTCCTGGGATTAGGTCGCATCAAAAAACACTTACCTATATTCATTTAATGCGAGGTGATGAAGTGAAAAAAGCAATATTGGTGGGCTGCGGAGCAGAAATTGGTGCGAATTTGCTGATTCAGAACGATCCGGCGAAGGATGGTTTTATCATTCAGACTGTCGTCACGAATCCTCCTTCTTTAGATAAACATTATCCTGAACTGCGTCCGATAGATGGCATTGTTGCTCGTCTGGCGATGGCGCTCCCTGGTGTGCAGGCCCATATCCAGATTATCAACAGCGATACCCTGCAAATTGACGGCCGCGAGGTCCGCTTTTTCTTTGGCGATCTTGCCCGGGAGCTTCCCCCGCAGGCTGGCCGTTTTGACATGGGTTTTATCGCGACCAGCAAGCTGGATATGGACAAGAACAGCCCTGTAGCACGCAATATGCAAGAACTCGCTGATGTGGTGCTGGGGGTTGCAGAGGCAAACGAGTTGCCGAGTATCTATGGTTGTCTGGAGGATCTGACCCGTGATGATATCAGTACCCTACATCGTCAGGTGGTCGATTCTGGCCTGTATTGCCTCGGGTCCTGTCAGACCAACGGGATGCATGCTTCATTGCGCGTATTAACCGAAGCACTGAGAACCATCAGTTGCAACACCTCGCATATTCTGTCGGTTGAAACCGATATCGTGCATCCCGATACGCCAAACGGCGTACTTGGCACCCGCTCGTTTGAGGGCCGTCTGCAGGATGCACGCGACAATCTCCGCCCGAGCTTCTCACAAATAGCCATGAGTCAGGACAAGGTTATGCCCTGGGCACCGTTAGTGAATACCGTTTCATTACGTGCCCCTGTGCACGCACCTGGCTATCAGATTAACCGTTTCATCGTCCGGGATGAGGGGGCATTAACCCCGGATATCATTGAGGCGGCAATTGAGCGGGTGAGCGGGACCCACCCTCATGTTGTCAGGGCATCCCGGTCGCCTCTGGGAAGCCGGGCGTATGCTTTCGAGCGCAGGTGCTCAACGATTCTCTCTGATCACAATCACTTGCTTATTCTCCGGCCGGCCTACCTGGCGGGCCAGGGGTTGAGTGAGGTCATCATCCAGTCGTTTGTTAACAACACCGTCGGCTATAGCGCTGTTGTGCGTGCCGTCGCGCGTAGCATCGCGCTTGGCCTGCCATTGGCAACTTTCCAGGGGATTGAAAAATGACAAGCTCTCATACAGTGGATTTTCTGAGTTCAGGCTTTGTGGTGAAGACGGCTATGTCCGAAATGTTCAATGGCAAACTGAAAGCTGAAGTCGATCAGATACGCGCATTGCATGATATTTACCCGGAACTGATGGTCCCGGTCTTACATGACGGGCTGGCTGCCGGGCGGCAATTTTACATTCTCGAGAAGATGGATTCCCTGCCGTTGTCCAAAATTGTCTTTGACGACCAGCGGTCGCTTGCTGAACGCAGGGTGATCGTGAGAAACGCACTGGAAAACGTACAGAAAGCGATCAGCCTGGAATCAGAGACCCCGTCGGCGATGACCCACGATATGCCAGCCCGACTCCTGGAAGAGTGGGAAGGCACGCGTTTCGCACATGAACTGTTTGAAAAACCTGTTTTGCTTAACGGCGCACCCTTTAGCATTACCGCACGGGAAGTGTTTGAAAAGTCGCTGGCGCTGGCCCGGACCGAAGAGTTCAAATCAGTTGAAAAAGCCCATTTCAATTTCCACTTTGGTAATGTGCTTTATAACGAAGAACATGCTCAGACCCGCTTTATTGACCCTGATTTCTCGGTACGGGGACTCGATCCGCTTTTCGGTTTTTCCCGCTTTGCCTTTTCGTTTTGGCATGAGCTTGCGGCAGAGGTAAAGGATGCTGTGAAAATAGTACCGATGCCTGATGCCCTGATGTTCGTGCTGGCGAAGTCAGACTATGGCAGCATTCTTAGCGAGATCCCGGAGTTAGGCGGTATTTCCGGTCTGCTGCCGCTGATGGGAGAAAGTATGCGCAACCGCTTCTATGTTCTCACGACCTATTGTTTCCTGCGAAGTATCCGTATTAACGGCAGTAAACAACCCTGGAAAGTCCCGCGGTCTCCCGTCGTAGCCAGCCCGGAAGAAGTGCTGATGCTGGGTTTGCTGGCCTACCTCGAAGGGCCGGATGCCGGGGCTGAAAGCCTCTGCGCGTAATTCCCATTCACTATAGGACGTTAAGGATATGTCATTGGTAAGCAGTAGTCCCTTAGAACAAGGATTTGAGACCCCGAGGCGCTATCTGGCGGCTGCGGCCATTTTAATTGGCGTGATTATGGCGGCGCTGGACAGTTCCATCGTCAATATCTCCTTGCCCTCTATTGCCGGGGCTTTACAGGTAGATTCAGCATCTATCATCTGGGTTACCAACGGCTATCAGGTGGCCAGCGCTGCAACCATGTTGATCTGTGCATCGCTGGGTTCGAGGATAGGGGAGCGGCGCTTTTACACCGCAGGCATGGTGCTGTTTACACTGGCATCGCTGGGTTGTAGCCTCTCCCCGACCTTCGGCATGCTGGTTACCATGCGCATACTCCAGGGGGTGAGTTATGCGGTTATGATAAGCGTCGGACTGGGTCTTTACCGGGTTATCTTTCCGCCACATGCGCTGGGAACTATTTTAGGGCTGAATGCACTGGCATTTGCGGTGGGTACGGCGATTGGCCCTGCGTTAGGCGGCCTGATCATCTCTTATCTGGACTGGCCGTGGCTGTTCTACATTAATCTCCCGCTGGGTGCACTGGCCATTGTGTTCTCGCTTATCTCTTTGGGCGTTGATACGGAGAAAGAAAAAGGCTTCGACTGGGGGGGTGCTGTCACCTCAGCCGCAGCCCTGGGTCTGATGGTTATCGCTGTCGATCAAATCGGGCGCTGGGACAGTCGCCTGCTGATGCTTTGCGGCGTCGCATCAGTGGTGCTGCTGGCCATCTTCGTCAACGTGCAGACGCGTTCAAAGAGCCCGTTGCTGCCTCCCGATATATTCCGTTCCCGGCGGTATACCTTCGCGGTGATCTCTTCCGTTTCAATGTTTGTGGCACAGGGAATGGCGCTGGTGGGGTTGCCTTTTGTACTGCAGCACGCCTATCACTATTCGGTATTGGAATCGGCGTTTATCTTTACACCCTGGCCGGTGGCCGTTGCAATCTGTGCCCCGGTGGCTGGCCGGTTGTCCAATCGTTTAAATCCTACCCAGATATCGACAGTCGGCGTGGTGATTTTTAGTCTGGGATTAGGTTCTCTGGCTCTGTTACCGGAGGCTGCGACGGTGAATGATTTTCTCTGGCGTGTGGCAGTGTGCGGGATAGGTTATGGATTATTCCTGCCGCCGAACAACAAAGAGATGTTCTCGAATGTGGCATCGAACCGAACGGTAACCGCCTCGGGCGTCTTGTCCACCGCCAGAACAGCGGGGCAATCTATTGGCGCGGCACTGGTCGCCATGGTTATTGCCCTGTTGAACGGACTGACGGGACATGCGGGGGCACAGTTCGCCGTCTATGTCTTCGGGCTGGCCTGTCTTATCTCTGCGCTATCGTCTGTCTCCAGTATGCTACGCCTGCACCGTTAATATCCCGGGCAGAGAAGATGCGTTATCCGGCGGCAGGATGAATGCCATCCTGCTGCCGGTTTTTCTGACAAATGTGTTATCCCGATATTCACCGGTCAGAAGACAACAGCGCGATACGCTCTGTTTCCACATCCGCAGGCTTTGTCGGAGTGATGGCGATACTGGCGGTCATACCGGCCACTAATTCGACCCCTGCTGGCAGTTTATCAATATGGATGCGCACCGGCACACGCTGGGCAAGCCGTACCCAACTGAATGTGGGCTCTACGTCGGGAAGGCCCTGATTGCCGGGCGCGTCATTGCTATCATCTATTCCGCGCCCCAGGCTTTCCACATGGCCTGTCAGTGCAGGTTTATATCCCATCAGCACGATTTTTGCCGCGCTACCCACATGAATATGCTGCATTTTGGTTTCCTCAAAATAGCCCACAACCCAGAAGCTGCTGGCATCAATAACGGCAACTTTTGTGACTCCTGCGCTGGCATAATCTCCGGGCCGCAGTCTCAGATGCGTGACGTAACCGTCGGCCGGAGAACGAATGGTCGCGCGGGAAAGATTGAGCTGCGCCAGTTCCAGCGCGGCCAGTGCTCCCTGATATTCAGCCGTCGCTATGCCCGCCGCACTGCGGGTATTTTGTATATCCTCTTTAGAAATAACCCCGCTAATCTGACTGCGCCGTCTGGCCGCATCCTGACGCATCTGCATTTCATTTCGCTTCGCGTCAACCTCAGCCTGTGCGCTGATCACCGCCAGTTTTAACCATTGCGGATCGATGGAGTAAAGAATATCTCCGCGGTTAACCCGTTGATTATCGGTTACGGCGACATGGCTTACCGGCCCGGACACATCCGGCGTGATTTGCACCACCTCTGCCCGTACACGACCATCACGTGTCCAGGGGGTTTGTGCATAATGCTTCCACATCATGAACGCAATAATGGCTGCGGCAATGACGGCGCTTAAGGTAAACACATAACGGGCTAAGAGAGAAAAAAATGGCTTCATACTAATAATCCTAACGCGTTCAGAGCCTGCATTAACAAGGCGAAAATAATGATAAAAGTCGTAAAATCAACGAGCGGCCGGCAGGGCAAACGCCGGTAAAACCGGCTGAAAGCTAAAAAAGGAGTGATTAAAATCGTGCCGGAGAATGCCACCAAAGCCATGACTAATAAGCCAGGTAAAAAGACGCCACCAATATTAATATCAGTCATCATGTGCCTGTTCCTTATCCCTCTCTTGCGTAAAGTTTTTTAACGCACAGTGCAGGTCAATAATATGTTCAATAAGCGCCTGCGGTGGTTGATGTGAAACCTGAGCGTTCATGGCGAGTATCTTGCTAATACTGTTTTGCAATTCACTGGGTTGTGCACCACGGGCCAGCAGGTTGAGAAGGTGATTCACCTGTAAGGCGGTTTCCCCTTCCAGCTGATTCAGTGAGCGTCGTAAATACGTCACCGCAAGGCCGATATTAAGGTAATTCAGCAGACGGTTAAGCACCTGGTCGGCCGCCTGATTACTACGCCGCAGCCGGGGCAGGATCAGTGCGGTCCGATCTATCATCAGGTTCACCCAGGCCACATCATGAACGGATGACAGACCTTTTGCGCGGGACCGGATATCCCGTCGACATCGGTCCAGCAGGCGACGGATAGCAGAATCCGCCTGTACGGGCTGTAATAAACTCATGCTGATCACGGCATAACCGGTTGCGGCAAATAAAGCGACCGACGTGTTTATTGCAGCGGCAAAATCACCACTGTAGCGGGCGCCTAATTCAGACAATACAGGCAGCGTTAACGTGATGCCCATGGCCATGAATGTGGTGGGTGGCCTGGCCTGCAGGGAACCGGCCAGCAAATAGGCAGGGGCAAGTACGGCAACCAGCACAGTAAACCCGGTCACCTGAGGGAGCAGGACGAAGCTATAAAGCAGGCTGATAATGACCCCGTAGACGGAGCCTGCAATATACTTAACGATATGAGGCACCGGGGTGTCGAAGCTGCCAAATAACGTGCAGCAGACGCCGAGAATTGATACGGCTGTGGCGCCGTCGGGCCATGCGGAATAAATCCACAGCAGACAGCCGCTGAAGATGATTGCAAATGCCCCCAGCGCGGCGCGCGCGGCGGTAAAGTGATCCCGGTGATAAACGTAACCTTTGGCATTTCGGGCGTCATCAGCCAGGTGCTCAGACTTCGCGGAAAGGATGGCATGAGAAAGCTGTTCGCATTGCTGCAAAAGCATGATGGTCTCGTGCAGGCGGTTGACAAAATTAACGTGAAGTTCTGTTTCTACCTTTAATTCGTCCGTACATGACCGTTGTTGCAACGACACGCAACGTTGCAGTAGCGTTTCGGCACCGGCTTTACGTGCGGCGGGATCGTCACAGGTGAGCCACGCCGTGATCTCACTGACCAGTGTCGTAATCTCTTCAGGTAAGGTTTTTAATACCTGCAGGTAATCATGCAGTTGGTTACTGAGGACCAAAAGCCGCGACAATCTGTCATGTATTAACTGGCGGGCTTTACGGGATGGTTTTGAGATAGCGAAGTCATAGGGCAGATGGTGACCCACCCCCTCAAGTGACTGTAACGTCAGCGCAAGTTGAAGCTGTTTTTCTTTCCCGCCTGATGCTCTTTGCAGCGTTTCAGCCACCAGCCGGCGGGCATCACGCTGCGTTGCCGAGAGTGTGCTGTTAAAAAGACCGGTAATGCGTTTTGGTATGACATACCGGTGGATCACACTGGCGCACAGTATCCCGATCATGATCTCCTGTACCCGGGTGATGGCGATGTCAAAAATTGCACCGGGCCCGAACACGGCAGGAAAGCCGATAAGGCTCGCCGTGTAGCCTGCCAGCACAAAGGCATAAGCGCGGGGTGTGCGATCAAGCTGCGAAAAATAAAGACAAATTGTTATCCAGCCGGTGAGGACCAGGCTGCAAATTATCGGGGTGTTGACAAAAACAGGCACAATCACCACCGTCATCGTTGCTCCGGCTATCGTCCCGGCCAGGCGATAAATGCTCCGGCTAAGTGAGGCGCCGACAGAGGTCTGCGAAACAATATAGACAGTAATAATGGACCAGGAAGGCCTTTCCAGACCGATAGACAACGCGATGTAATATGCCAGCATGGCGGCGGTAAACGTCTTGGCTGAATATAACAACGCATTCGCATCGTTAAGAAGAGAGGAGGAGGGGAAGACCCTGCGTAACGGGTTGAACATGAGAGTAATGGTCCCTGGCAAGCGGTGGTGGCAAAAAATTCATTTGCGCATACCGGCAATTATTGCCAGATTACTCAGCAGAGGAAATGCAGTATACTGCCAAAAAATACCTAAATCCTGCCAATATGAATGCTTCCCGTGATGTGACTTCTCTTTTTGATCCCGATTCCACTCGCTGTGCGGCAGTAGCACGCCTGCTTGATTTTACCGAGTACGAAGCGGAGGTGCCGGTTCATACGCATCGCAAGGGACAGTTAATTCTTGCCCTCTACGGCGCGGTAACGTGCCGGGCCGAAAATGAGATATGGATTGTGCCGCCTCACTGCGGCGTATGGATCCCCGGCGGCATTGCGCATAGTGCGAGAGCAACCTGGAATGCGCACCTGAGCTATTTGTTTATTGAGCCGGGCGCGGCCGCACTGCCGGAGCAATGCTGCACATTTGCTGTTTCGCCCCTTATCCGCGAACTGATGAATCGTCTGGTCAGGGAAGATAATGACTATCCGCCGGACAGCCATGCCGCGAGGCTGGCCCGGGTCACGCTTGATGAACTGGTTAATATGCCCCGGCAGAATTTTAATTTGCCGGTCTCTGCACATCCCAAAATACAGGTGATGGCCGAAACGCTGGTCAGTCATCCGCAGGACCGGAGTACGCTCAATGAGTGGGCCAGACGTCTGGCATTAAGTGAACGATCCCTGGCGCGACTGATGGTGCGTGAAACCGGCCTTTCGTTCGGACGCTGGCGTCAGCAACTTCATTTGATTATTGCGCTGCGGGGGCTTGCCAGCGGTGAGTCCGTGCAAAATGTGGCTCATGAATTAGGCTATGAGTCAGTCAATGCGTTTATCACCATGTTTAAGAAATCTGTCGGCTGTACCCCTGCGCTCTATTTTAGTGAAAGGAAATAAACCTGTTGTGTGTTCCCGGTAATGCACATTACGCCGCCCCGTTGAGGGATTTTTTTCATGTCCAGATCCGCAATGCTTCCTATTGTTAATCAAATAAACTGAATCTTTATGTTAAACAAATGATATTTATTCTCATCCTGAGTCGCGTAAAGTAAACCCATCACAACGCCTTGTCCCGCATGACAGAGACAGCGCACAGGTTCACGGATTATGAGGATGAAGACGCGATGAAAAAGATTGGATTTTTATCATTTGGACACTGGACACCGTCACCCCAGTCGGGCACGCGCTCGGCGGCTGATGCCTTATTGCAATCTATCGATCTGGCGGTCGCTGCCGAAGAACTGGGCGCCGATGGTGCGTATTTCCGGGTGCATCATTTTGCGCGCCAGCTGGCATCGCCTTTTCCGTTGCTGGCCGCCATCGGCGCGAAAACCCGCAAGATTGAGATCGGTACCGGCGTTATCGATATGCGTTATGAAAATCCGCTGTATATGGCGGAAAGCGCCAGTGCGGCGGATCTGATTTCCGGGGGGCGTTTACAACTGGGTATCAGCCGTGGCTCTCCGGAGCAGGTCATTGACGGCTGGCGCTATTTTGGTTATCAGCCGGAAGAAGGCGAAACGGAAGCCGATATGGCGCGCCGTCATACAGAAAAACTGCTGGATGTACTGCGTGGCGAAGGTTTTGCGAAACCGAATCCGCAACCGATGTTTGCCAATCCGCCGGGTCTGTTACGCCCTGAGCCGTATTCAGAAGGGCTGCGTGAACGTATCTGGTGGGGCGCGGGGTCGAATGCCACCGCAGTCTGGGCGGCGAAACTGGGCATGAACCTGCAAAGTTCCACGCTGAAAGATGATGAAACCGGCGAGGCGTTCCATATTCAGCAGGCGCAACAAATTCGTGCTTACCGCAAGGCCTGGGCGGAAGCGGGACATCAGCGCACACCGCGTGTCTCCGTCAGTCGCAGTATTTTTGCCCTGATGGATGACCGCGACCGCGCGTATTTTGGTGGCAGCGGCGATGACGGCGATAAAGTCGGGTTCCTCGATGAGAAAACCCGCGCTATTTTTGGCCGCAGCTATGCCGCGACACCGGACCGGCTGATCACACTGCTGAAACAGGATGAAGCGATCGCTGAAGCCGATACGTTATTGCTGACCGTCCCGAATCAGCTCGGCGTCGATTACAACGTGCACGTGATTGAGTCAATCCTCAAATATGTCGCCCCTGAAATGGGCTGGCGTGAGTAACTGCAGAAGAAAGTTTTAGAAACCCCAGGCCCGCCGGCGGAAAACCGGCGGGCTTTTTGCATTTTGAGACACTGGCAGAGAAGTCTCTGTGATTAAGTGGCTACTCTGTAATCAGGAATGGAGTATTTTTGTTGTGAAAATGCGCAGAAATAGCGCCAAATTCCGAAGGGAAGGTCTATCAAATACATAGGGTGATTCAGATGTGACGGTTTTCAATCTGCGTATAGAGTAGCAATGAGACTACATAACAGGAGTGTGAGCATGAGCAGTTCTATTGATGAAGAAGCAAAAGACGCAAAGCCGATTGTTGAAGCAAACAGAGAAGCCGGTGCTGGCAAATGCCCTTTTCATGAAGGCAACACCAATAAAGCGTCAGGTGGCGGGACAAATAATCGTGACTGGTGGCCCAACCAGCTCAGGGTTGACCTGCTGAATCAGCACTCAAATCGCTCAAACCCGTTGGGCGAATCCTTTGATTATCGTAAAGAATTTGCCAAATTAGATTACTCCTCACTGAAAGCCGACCTCAAAGGGGTGCTCACGTCGTCACAGCCCTGGTGGCCAGCCGACTGGGGCAGCTATATCGGTCTTTTCATCCGTCTGGCGTGGCACAGCGCCGGAACGTATCGCTCCGTTGACGGACGCGGCGGTTCAGGCCGCGGCCAGCAACGTTTCGCACCACTCAACTCCTGGCCGGACAACGTCAGTCTGGATAAAGCGCGTCGCCTGTTATGGCCGGTGAAACAAAAATACGGCCAGAAAATTTCCTGGGCCGACTTGTATATTCTGGCGGGGAACGTCGCGCTGGAAAACGCCGGTTTCCGCACCTTTGGTTTTGGCGCCGGGCGTGAAGACGTCTGGGAACCGGATCTGGACATCAACTGGGGTGACGAAACCACCTGGCTGGAACACCGTCATCCTGAAGAACTGGCTAAATCGCCGCTGGGCGCAACGGAAATGGGGCTGATTTACGTTAACCCCGAAGGTCCGAATCACAGTGGTGATCCGGCGTCGGCGGCCCCGGCTATTCGTGCCACTTTCGGCAATATGGGCATGAACGATGAAGAGATTGTCGCGTTAATCGCCGGGGGGCACACGCTGGGTAAAACCCACGGCGCAGCCGATGCCAGCAATGTGGGCGTTGATCCTGAAACTGCACCGATTGAATCACAAGGTCTGGGTTGGGCAAACCGTCACGGAACCGGTGCCGGTGCGGATGCCATCACCTCAGGTCTGGAGGTGATCTGGTCGCAAACCCCGACGCAGTGGAGCAATTACTTCTTCGAAAACCTGTTCAAATATGAATGGGTGCAGACCCGCAGCCCGGCCGGAGCGATTCAGTTTGAAGCTGCCGATGCGCCGGATATTATTCCTGACCCGTTCGACGCGACGAAAAAACGCAAACCGACCATGCTGGTGACCGATCTGACCCTGCGTTTTGATCCGGAGTTTGAAAAAATATCGCGTCGTTTCCACGGTGATCCGCAGGCCTTCAACGAAGCCTTTGCCCGTGCATGGTATAAGCTGACCCACCGCGATATGGGGCCGAAAGCGCGTTATATCGGCCCGGAAGTGCCAAAAGAAGATTTAATCTGGCAGGATCCGCTGCCGGTTCCGGTATATCACCCGACGGTTGCCGATATCGCGCAGCTGAAAGAAAAAATCGCCGCTTCCGGCCTGAGCGTCAGCGAACTGGTCTCGGTGGCGTGGGCGTCGGCGTCTACCTTCCGTGGCGGTGACAAACGCGGCGGCGCGAACGGTGCGCGTCTGGCACTGCGGCCACAAAGAGACTGGGAGGTTAACGCCATTGCCGCCCGCGTATTGCCTGCACTGGAATCCATCCAGCAGTCATTGCAGAAAATGTCTCTGGCGGATGTGATCGTTCTGGCCGGTGTGGTGGGTGTTGAAAAGGCGGCGAAAGCTGCAAATATTGATATTGAAGTGCCTTTCACGCCGGGCCGGGTGGATGCGCGTCAGGATCAGACGGACAGTGAGTCGTTCGAATTGCTGAAGCCGAAAGCAGACGGTTTCCGCAACTACCGCAGTGGTTCAGCCAATGCATCGACTGAAAATCTGCTGATTGACAAGGCGCAACAACTGACCCTGACGGTGCCGGAATTAACGGTGCTGGTCGGCGGATTACGTGCGCTGGGGGCAAACTACGACGGCAGTAATCTCGGGGTCTTCTCTGAAAAAACCGGTGAACTGAACACCGATTTCTTCGTGAATCTTCTGGATATGCGCACCGAATGGAAAGCCACTGACGGATCCGGTGAACGTTTCGAAGGACGGGATCGTGTCAGCGGAGAAGTCAGGTTTGTCGCCACGCGTGCCGATCTGGTGTTTGGCTCGAATGCCGTATTACGTGCCAACGCTGAGGTTTACGCCAGCAGTGACGCCAAAGAGAAATTCGTGAAAGACTTTGTCGCGGCCTGGAGCAAAGTGATGGATCTCGACAGATTCGAGCTCTGATCTGACTTCTGATGTGAACTGGCAGTTTGAAAGCAAATAGCCCGCCTGAGTCTTCTCCGGCGGGCTTTTCTTTGATGTATGCGGGAACTGATGTGTCGTTAAAAATCGTATTCCAGCGCCAGTCGGTTCTGCCAGAAGTCTTTGCCGGAGGTAGACGTCGTCTGCACACCGGCAAAATCTGTTATGCTCAGGCCTTTCAGCACACCGCCAAAGTTATACGTGCCGTACACCAGATATTCAGACTGATTGCTGCTCGATGCGCCTTTGGCTGGCGTGAGATCCATAAACGAGTAACGGCTGCCCAGCGAGATGCTGTCCGTGGCGCTCCAGTTCAGGTCGGTGGAATAGGCGTTACCGCTGCCCAGATCCTGCGTGCTGGTGAAGAACGGTTGCGCAAAGTACGGGCCGGAAGAGGTATTGTGCGCGTAAGGCGTCACCAGTGCGCCGTTGCCGTAAGCATCGCCATTGGCCGCGATATGGTTGTAATTGAGCGACCATTTTAATGCCTGCGTGAAATTCATCGCGAACTGCCCGCCGTAGCTGGTGCTGTTCACATCGCCCGCCAGCGCTTTGCCTTCGCTGACACCACGAATAAATTGAATGCCGATTTTCGGCTGGGAAGGGCTGTCAGTCCACGACAGGAAACTGTCCGCGTACACCATTTTGGTGTAGTTGTGATACTCCTCGTACCACAACTGACTGTTCAGTTTTTGATTATCAAACTTAAGGGCACGACCGCCGCCAATCCCCCACATGCCGTTGGTGGTGCCGTCGGCGTCGGTATAAGCGGTGGTGTTAAGGAACTGGTCGTCGCCCCAGGGTTTGTAACGGGTAATTTTGGTGGCGTGCAGGAAGTTGTCACTGTCACCGTAGCTGCTGTCGATACCCCGGAACAGGATCGGCGTAATGCGCCAGTCATAGTCGCCGATGAACGGAATATTAATACGCTGATCCCCGGCGGTGATGCGGAAGTCCTGATAGTGGTAACTCAGATAAGCTTCGCCCACGCCGGTCTGGTTAGAGCCCAGTTCGGTGATCAGATGGTCGTCGTTGTGTGAAATTCCGCGCTGAAGAATACCGCTGACGCCCAGACTCAGGCCGTAATATTCCGCCGTGGCATATTTCACGCTGCCGCCGTAGCTCACCGTGTCCTGAGAATAGCCCGGTACGAAGTACGCGTTGTGAGTGGAATAATATAAGGTACGCAGGCTGCCGCTGACCGATCCGCAGGTGAACATTTCGGTCAGGGAATCCGCCGCGTCTGTGCTGCAGTCACTCGTGACCGGTATGGCCGCAACAGCGTGGTTTATTAGCAGCGCTTGTGAAATGACAATAGCGCTCAGCTTCAGCGCAAAGCTGAATGTGTTATTTTTCATTAATGCCATCCTGTCAAAATGTAATAGATTTTGTCCGGCAGAAAAACTGCCGGTAATGGTTTTTATGAGGGCGCACGCAACGGTTGCCACTCCGTCTGTTTACAGGCCGGGTGGCTAATAGTTATTTTTACCGGTCAGTCAATAAAAGAGGATTGTTATCTAATGTCAGAGTGTCGCGGACATCCCAGCCACGCAGCTTGCCGGGGTTGAGTAATCCATTAGGATCAAGGCAGTTTTTAACCGAAACGACGTCAGGTTTAATTTCGCCTTGTTTGCCATCTTCAATGTGATAAACATGCGGGTTATTTATTTTTACGTCATTATTACGGAAGATTGTCATTATTTCGTTCAATCTTTCTTCGGTGGAATAACGTACTAATTGTAAACCGCTGGCGGTGATATTTCCGTCATTGTCACGCAGGAACTCAATATGCGAAATAACTTCATCGCCAAATAAATTCGCCATGTCGATAATCTGCTGGCGATAATTCGAATAATTAAACGCCGTCTGCAAATAGGTCAGGGTGCTGTCGATTTTCAGCGCATGAAGTGTGGTGTGGTTCCAGCAATATTCCATCAGCGACGCATTAGCCTCGCGGGCTTCACCGGCGGACTGGCGCACGGCGCTGTGGCCGCGGTACTTCTCCAGCAGATGGGCACAAAAACCTTCGCTTTCCTGCGCAATCACGCTGATCACCGCGTGCTGGCTGGCCCTATAATGTCCGTTCAGATGGCTGAAGTATGACGGGATTGGCGCGGCAAAAAGCGCCAGCTGGCGTTTGACCAGCCCCGGTGAGCGGGCAAAGGCGTTGGCGTAATCCAGCGCATCGGTAAAATCATCGAACACGTCCAGCCGTTCGATCCACTGATGAACCGGCGCCAGCGCCAGTTCCACCTCGAGCACAATCCCGTTGCTGCCGTAAGCGTGATGCAGCAGCAGCGCCTGCGGCGCAGGGACGTGCAGAATGCGCGGTTCGGCTTCCATGGTCATGACTTTAACGCTGAGCACATTGCCCGGCGCGCCGAGCGGGCCGTAGTTGATTGAGCCGATACCGCCGAAACCGCCGCCATACAACCCGCCCAGACTGGCGAGCCGGTACGTTGACGGCATGCAGCGCAGTTCCCAGCCTGCCGGACGGGTCAGGGTTTCAATTTCAGCCAGACGGATCCCTGCCTGGGCACGCACCACGCCGTTACCCAGTTCACAGACCTGATTAAAGCCGGTCATATCCACCAGAATTCCGCCTTCCAGCGGTACCAGCTGGCCGTAGTTACCGGTCGCGCCGCCGCGCAAAATCAGCGGTAACCGGTGCCTGACACAGGCTTTTACCAGTAAACGCAGTTCTTCTTCGCTGCGCGGCCTGACCACGGCATCAGCCTGTTTGTCTTCCAGTTGCCGCTTCAGCACCGGACTGAACCAGTGAAAATCGCGCGAAAGGCGTTTGACCTTGGGGGCCTGCAACGTCCAGTCGAGATCAGGGAGCGCCTGCTGAATCAGGGCAAGCGCATTCTGACGTTGTTCATTGTCCATATTCTTCCTGCCTAAAAATGAATGAGGTTAATGAGATTGCACGGCTTCGCTTTCATGCCAGGCGCTCAGGGCTCGTCTCGAAATCCACGACATCACGCCAAACAGCGCAATTCCGGTAAGCGAAATGAGCAGCAGGGCGGCAAACATCAGCGGGATGTCCAGCTGGTATCCTGCCTGCAATATCTGGTAGGCCAGGCCGGTGTTATTGCCGCCGGTACCGGCAACAAATTCCGCGACCACCGCACCAATCAGCGACAGGCCGCTGGAAATGCGCAGCGCACCGAAAAAATACGGCAGGGCAGAAGGAATGCGTAAACGGATCAGGATTTGTAAACGGCTGGCGCGGTTCAGCTGAAAATAACTCAGCAAACCCGGTGACACGCTGCGCAACCCCTGCGTGGTATTGGAAATGATCGGGAATACCGCCATCAGCGTCGAACACACCACCAGCGACAGCGTGGTGTCTTTGACCCAGATGATGATCAGCGGCGCAATAGCCACAATCGGCGTCACCTGCAGGAACACGATGTATGGGAACAGCGCGGTTTCAACAAAGCGGTTTTGCACCAGCACGAACGCCACCGCCGCGCCGATCACTATCGACAGTAGAAACGAGATCAGGGTGATTTTCAGCGTAAACAGCAGCGACATCGTCAGCGAGCCGAAATTAGTCCACAGGCTTTCCAGCATCACCACTGGCGAAGGCACCAGAAACTGCGGGATTTTGAAATAACTCACCCAGCCCTGCCACAGCATAATCCCCACGACGGCCACGACAGCCGGATACAGGACTTTACGAAATGTTGGGTTATTGATCCACGGAGTGGATTTTTGAGTTTGCATACTGTTACTCCATACCCGATTGGCTGGCTTGCAGCAGACTGTCCTGCAACTGTTTCGCATAGCGTGAAAACGCGGGGCTGACGCGGAAATCTTCGTTGCGCGGGAAGGGTTCGGTAATGGCGATATCTTCTACCACGCGTCCCGGCCGGGCGGCCATCATGATCACCCGCTGCGACAGAAATACCGCTTCATGAATCGAGTGCGTGACAAACACCACCGTCAGACCCTGTTCCCGCCACAGGCGCAGCAGGTCGCTGTCGAGCTTGTTGCGGGTGATTTCGTCGAGCGCGCCAAAGGGTTCATCCATCAGCAGCAGTTTCGGACGCGTCACCAGCCCGCGGGCAATCGAAACGCGCATCTGCATGCCGCCCGACAACTCGCGCGGCAGAACGTGGGCAAATTTACCCAGTCCCACCAGTTCCAGCGCTTCACTGACGCGGGTATTGGCTTCGGCACGCGGCACGCCCGCGAGATCCAGCGGCAGGCGCACGTTGTTCTGCACATTGCTCCAGGGCATCAGTGTGGCTTCCTGGAAGACAAAAGACAGCGGCACTTGGGTTTTTTCACGACTGTCGCGCCGCCACAGCATCAGTTTTCCGTCGCTGGGTTCCGTCAGTCCGGCAACCATTTTCAACAGCGTACTTTTGCCACAGCCCGACGGACCGAGCAGGGTGACGAATTCACCCTCATTAATGGTCAGATTGACCGGCAAAAGAGCGCGCGTACCGTTGCTGTAGATTTTCTCCGCCGACAGCACGTCAATGGCGGGTACAGGCGGAGGATTGGCTGAGCGGACATCGCTCATCACGGTCAGTTTAGGGGCTGAATTCATGGCATAACCTTCGCGTCTTTGATCATATCGAGGGTAAACGTCTGCTCAAACGGCACTTTATCCGCGTCAATCAGCTTGTTTTTCACCAGCATGTCCCAGGTTTTTTTCAGCCGTGGTTCAGTGATGATACCGATACCGCCGGTTTGTGCATCGCCGCCGGTCACCAGCTCATATTTCTTCATTTGTGCAATGCCGAAGGCAATCTGGTCGGCACCCATGCGCGGATTGGCCTGGGTGATCAGTGCATTACCTGCAGTCGGATCCTGCAAATAGTCTTTCCAGCCCTGCATCGAGGCTTTCACGAAAGCAGCCACCGCAGCCGGGCGTTTTTTAACAGTGTCGGCCATACAGATAACAGAATTGCCGTACGGCGGATAACCCCAGTCGCTGAGCATGTAGACGTAAAACGGTTTGCCGCCTTTTTCAACGGAGAAAGGCTCGGAGGTGACATAACCCTGTTGCACCAGATTATTGTCCGCGAGGAAGGGCTGTACGCTAAAGGTGTACGGACGGATTTTTGCGCTGGCCAGTCCCAGTTCACTCTTCGCCCACGGCCAGAAAGAGGTATAAGCCTCGGTGGCCAGCAGGAAGGTTTTGTCTTTCAGTTCCTGACCTTTTTCCACTTTGTCATGGCTGATAAACACCGTCGGCGAGTGCTGGAACACCGTCGCTACCGTTACCGCATGCACCCCGGCCTGCCAGGTTTCCAGCGCCTGACCGTTGTCGCCGAGTGTGCAGTCAGCCTGTCCGGCGGCCATCAGTTGCATGACGTTGACCTGCGGGCCGCCCATTTTAATGCTGACATCCAGACCGGCGGTTTTGTACAACCCTTTGGCCTGCGCCTCGTAAAAACCGCCGTGCTCCGCCTGCGCGTACCAGTTCGTCAGGAAGGTGAATTTTTCTTCCGCCATGACTGAAGCGGAAACTCCGGCCAGCAACAGGGCCAGCAGGGTGTAAGCCGGTTTACGCCGTATTTTCATCATAAGAATTCCCTTATTTAGAGACACAAGAAGACGAAGGAGGGGTGAAGCTGGTTTGCACAAAACCGTTCCAGTGGTGTTTTCCCCAGGTCGGTTCGCTGCGGACTTTCCATTGCATGTGGTGGATTTCGGTGATTGCCTGCGCCCAGCTTGCCGCCAGTGAATCGAGAATGGCCTGACCCTGTTCAGCGGTCGCGCCGGTCGGATCGCCAATGACGCCACTCGGACCAAAATCATAAGAAGCCCAGGCAGCGGCAGGGCGACCTGATGACAGTGTCGGACACGGGAACTCCGGCGGATAATTGGCGACCGCCTGTTCGAGGTGGACGCATTCCGGTGCCAGCGCCAGCATGACTGCGGTTTCGCTGTGACCGGCATGCATCGCCATCTTCTGCTCCTGTGCGCTGAGGAACTGATTTTCCACGCTGGGTACGCGGAACACATCGTGAGGGATCATGATCATGTCGCCGTGACGCAGACGCATTTCCCGCGATGCCATTTGCAACACCTGTGGTTGGCCGCCGTGACCGTTGATCATTAAGAGTTTGCGGAATCCGGCGCGGTAAAGGGATTCGGCAATTTCTAAAATGGTTTGCAAAAGTGTGTCACCGGTCAGGGTCAGGGTACCGGGGAAATTCAGATGTTCGTCAGATTTGCCATACGTGACGGGAGGAATAGCATAAGCCGGGATCGTCTCTGGCAGCCGCGCCAGCGCATGACCTGCCACGCCGGAGGAGATGACACTGTCAACCGAACACGGCAGATGCGGACCGTGTTGCTCGATTGCACCGGTTGGCAAGACGATCACGGTATTGGCTTTGTCGGGCAGGGCAGCAATCGCCGTCCAGCTCAGGAAAGGAAGAAAACGTGCTGCGGGAATATAACCGTTAATCATGCTGTACCTCTGAGTCGGAAATTATGGGGTTAGCGGGACAGGGGCAACCAGGCGGTAGCTTCCACTTCAATCAGCACGTCGGCGTTTGGCAGCATTTCACTGACCTGCACCACGGTGGAGACCGGCGGTTCCCCGGTGTAAAAGAGTTTTCTCACCCGGCTGTAATACGGGAAGTGATCGAGATTGCGAAAATATTGCACCAGCTTGATCACATCGCTCATTTGCCCGCCAGCCTCTTCAATCGTGTGGCGGATGCTTTCGAGCACATACCAGCTCTGCGCCAGAACCGGCCCCTGTTTGGCATCGGTCGAGAATTCGCCGGTTTCGCCCAGCAGCAGGCGTGCTTCGGCGGGGATATCCTGAAAACCGCGCACGATGGTCGCCGTCTGCGGATTGACGGGAATAATGCCGGAGAGAAAGATGAAATCGCCGGCACGACGCCATGCGGCATATCTGGCGAGCGGTTTGCCCGCTCCCGCGTCAAGACTCATGGGATAACTCCTGATTCCAGGTGCGCTGATGGGTTAGCCTGCCGTGGCGGATAACCAGGCGGGCCGGACTGTGTAAAGGCCAGGTGATACTGTCGCTGCCGGGGAAGAGCACCAGACTGGCATCGCTGCCGGGCGCGAGTGGCAGATCCGGCTGAATATCACCGGTCAGTGCGGCGATATCACAAATCAGCCGTGACTGCTGGTCAAAGACGTTTTCCAGCTGAAGCGCGAACAGGGCGCAGCTCAGCGTATCCAGCGGGTCATAGCTGCCTGCCGGACAAAAAGCGTCCTGCACGTTATCGCAGCCGAGCAGCAGCGGAATGCCCGAGGCTTGCGCTTCTTTAATCAGGGTAATGCCGCGCTGGCGCGGCGTGCGGCCCGTAACGGCGTCCTGTAACAGCAGATTGGTCATCGGCAGTGCAATCAGCGTGACGCGCTGCGCCGCCAGCAAACTCAGCACATCCTGCGCCTGTTGGTCACTGCCCGAGGCCAGTGCGCAGCCGTGGCTGCAACAGATATGGCCGCTGAAGGCATGCTCTGATAATTCATTATCTGAAAGGTAACGCGCCAGCCAGCTCAGGCCATGCGCCACCGGCGAAAGCTCCTCATCAATATGTAAATCCAGATTCAGTTGCCAGCGTGAGGCACTGCGCATCAGGTTGGTCATCGCCGCCGGATCCCAGTTTGAAGAGTGGATAAATCCGCCCAGCAGGCAGTCTTTTCCGCTTTGTGCAACAGCGCAGGCAATGCGGTCAGCCGCTTCGGCATCCGCGAAAAAGCTCAGCGGTACCAGCGCCACCCGTTCCAGCGTGATATCCGCAGGGGCCATCCCGGCCAGCTCAAGCCAGGCCAGCGGGGGAACCACGTCGAACCAGTCAATGTGGGTGCGCAAACGGGTCACACCGTTTGCGGCCGCCCAGGCCAGCCCCTTGCCGGCACGCCGGCGAAGGTCTGCCGCCGTCCAGTGCTGACGATCCTGATGCAGGGTTTCAATGGCTGCCAGCAGACCGGGTTTTGCCGGGCGGCTGCGGGCAAGGGTGAAGGTTTTATCGAGATGCGCATGGGGTTCAATCAGCCCCGGTAACGCCAGCGTACCGTGCACATTCCACAGATCGTCCTGAGACGGAGCGGCGGGCATCAGTGATGTAATTTTGCCCGCCTGAAAGCGCATATCTGCCGTGACCGGCTCGCCATTTTTCACAGGCCAGTTCCCCGGCAGCAGCCATGCGGGGAGGCGAACGTTGGCAATACCGTTAAGTGCCGAAGCGGGAGGGGGAATATGCATCATAAGGCTCCGCGTTAACATTACAGGTCGAGGATCAGAACAGGACTTTTGGCGCGCGAACAGCACAGTGTTATCTGCGTGTTCTCCGCTTTCTCCTCTTCAGTCAGTACGCAGTCACGGTGATCGGGAATACCGTCGATCACGTCAGTAATACAGGAACCGCAAATACCCTGTTCGCACGACAGCATAATATCGACGCCGGCGCTTAATAAGACTTCCGCAATGGTCTGTCGCGGGCCGACTAAATAACGCGGCCCGCCGGAACCCAGCTGAATATGAAATGGCTGACTGTCTGTTTCATTATTCAGATTCGTATTACTGAAACGCTCAAAAGATAATTGATTTTCCTGCCAGTGATGCGTGCGCATAATATCTTTAAGGCGCTCAATAAAGCCGTCCGGGCCGCAGGCCAGCACTTGCGTATTCTCTTCCGGATGACACAAACTCAGCGGCGTATTGTGGCGCAGGGAATCGTTTGCGCTGCTGTCATGCAAAAATACATGCTGTGCTAATGCAGGCCGGGTTAAGCGCGGCAGAAACGCCGCCTTTTCAGTGTCGGAGAGATAATAATGCAGTTCAAATTCAATCTGTTGCTGCGTGATTTTTTCCGCCATTGCCAGCAGTGGGGTGATGCCGATTCCGCCGGCAAACAGTAAATATCGCCCGGCCTGTGGCAGCGGGAAATGATTGCGCGGTGCCGAAATTGTCAGGTGATCACCGGGGGCGAAATGATGATGAATAAAGTGCGAACCGCCGGTGGAAGGTTCCGCCAGTTTTACGCAGATCTCATAATATTCCCCGTCATTGTGTTCACTGCATAAAGAATATTGTCGCGGCCCCAGTTGCGGAATAAAAACGTCAATGTGAGCGCCCGGTAAATAAGCCGGTAACCGGCTTCCTTGCTGCGCAACCAGGTGTAAGGACATATTCCCGACACCGTTGACATCGACAGTTTTAATGGTAACAGGGATTAATCCGGCATCTTTCATCGTCATTTACCGTACTTGTGCTGATGGATCATTGATAAAAAAACGGCGTCAATGTGTTCGCCGCATCATCCGCTGCCTGATGCGCATTGCTGCACCGGGTCAGGCGGATAAGCAGTGAAACGATTGTTCCCGTTGCAATGAAAGCTACGTTATTGTTATAAAGCTGTTGCGTCCAGCGCTTTGATTCGCACGTCCCGTTGCATAAAAGAGAGCACTCATTATGTTCGCATTCTCCCGGTTTTTGCTGTACTTCACTGAGGTTGCCCGCCAGGGATCGTTCCGTAAGGCATCCGAAACCCTGCATGTTGCCGCATCGTCGATTGACCGGCAGATATTGCGGGTTGAAAAAGAATTAGCCATGCCGCTGTTTGAGCGTCATCCCACCGGATTGCGGCTGACGGCGGCCGGTGAGCTGTTGCTGCATGCGGCCAATAACTGGAAAAAAGATTTCTCCCGCGTCTGCGAACAGCTCGACGACTTGCGGGGATTACGGCGGGGCCATGTGCGGATTGCCACCATCGATGCCATTAACCGGCAGTTTTTCTCATCGATGCTGAAAAAGGTCCATCTCGATTATCCGAACATCTCCTTCACACTGACGACCATGAACAACGTGGATATTCAGCAGGCGCTGATGTCAGGTGATGCCGACTTCGGACTGATGCTGAATCCGCAAAGTTCCCGTGAGTTGCAGGTGCGGGCTTTTGCCGAAATCGATTTGGGCGTAGTGGTGCCGAAAGGGCATCCGCTCGGGGGCAGAAGCGGTATACGGTTTAATCAGTGCATGGAATATCCGTTTATCCTGCCCTCAGCGCCGCTGATGCTGGCTGAGCCGGTTCAGGCGCTGATGAATATCAATGGCGATAGGATCCACGAAGTTGCGGTATCGAATAACATCCATATGATCCGCTCGCTGATAAAAGAAAAAATCGGCATCGGTATCCTGTGCTGGCTCGATATTATGGATGAGGTGCACAGCCACGAGTTGCAGTTTATTCCGCTGACCGATCCTCAGTTAAAAGCTTTCACGCTCTCCTTGTGCGTTGCGCCGGCCAGACAACTTTCCCTGGCCGCCTCAATGATGCTCAAACAGCTGGAGATGTTGTTCAGTCAGATCCAGACCCCGGGGCGCAACCGGCAATGATATGCACTGTTCTGGTGCTCCGCGCTCTGCGATGAATCAAAGGTTGCAGGCTCCGCAGGCCCGATCCCCTCACAAAGCCTCGGGGAAGCGCACCGGCGAAGTTGGCATCCTTTTTGTATAGATCAATGTGAGTAGAAGCGGTCAGCGCAGGCAACGGCGCGGGACATTGCTCAGCAACCATTTCGCGGTTTATTTTGAGCCGGTCAGGGGGGCTGAGCCGCGTGTGCTTATCCTCCCTCCGGCGATGATTAGGAGAGGAGCAATGAAGTCTATATCCCGCATTCCCCTGTCTTGCTGTGTACTGAGCACGCTGATTCTGGGATCATTTTCCCTGGCGGCACAGGCAGATGAGAAAATCGCCTTACTGACCTCCTGGTACGCCCAGGCCGAGCAGGGCGGATATTATCAGGCGCTGGCGACCGGTCTCTACAAACGTTACGGGCTGGATGTCAGTATTCAGTCAGGCGGCCCGCAGATCAACGGCATGCAGCTTCTGCTGTCGAAACGCGCTGATGTGATCATCGGTTATGACCTCCAGTTGCTCGAATCCGTGCAGCGCGGTTTTCAGGCCAAAGCGATCGCTGCTCCCTTTCAGTACGACCCGCAGGGTTTACTGACCCATGCCTCCGTCACCTCCCTTGATGGCCTGAAAGATAAAACCATTCTGGTGTCCAGTTCCGGTCAATCCACCTGGTGGCCATGGCTCAGGGCGCGCTATCAGCTCAGCGATGCGCAGGTTCGCCCCTATACCTTCAATATTCAGCCGTTTGTCGCCGACGAAAATGTGGCACAGCAGGCGTATGTCAGCTCTGAAGTGTTCCAGGCGCAGAAGGCCGGGGTGAAATCCAATTTCTTCCTTTTCTCGGAGCACGGCTATCCGCCTTACGGCGGGATTCTGATCACCCGTCCGGACCTCATCAGTAGCCGTAAAGACGCGATGGCGAAATTTGTGCGCGCCTCGATGGAAGGCTGGGTGAGTTATCTGCAAAACCCGGCACCGGGCAATGCGCTGATCAAAAAAGACAATCCGAAAATGACCGACGACCTGCTGGCCTGGGGCGTTGAGCAAATCAAAGCACATCACCTGATTGACGGTGGTGATGCGACGACACAGGGCTGGGGCACCATGACGCAGGCCCGCTGGCAAAAAACCCGTGATTTCATGGTGAGTGCCAAACTGCTGAATGCGGATACCGACTGGAAGCAGGCGTATACCACTGAGTTTGTTGAGCACATGCAGGTTAAACCTTGAGGAGCGTTGCGATGTCATCCTGTTCATTGCTGATTAAAAATGCGCACGCCATCCTGACCGGTCTGCCGGGAGAAGACGCGCGTCACGTCGGACCGGATATCCGTGTCCGTAATGGCGTGATCCAGGCGATCGGTACTCTGACCCCGTTGCCCGACGAACGGCTGATTGAGGCGCGTGACTGCGTGGTCTATCCGGCCTGGGTCAATACTCACCATCATCTGTTTCAGTCATTGCTCAAAGGCGAGCCGCAGGGGCTGAACAAAAGTCTGACCGCGTGGTTAAGTGCCACGCCTTACCGTTTTCGCGCCACGTTTGACGAATCCACCTTTCGCCTCGCCGTGCGCATCGGCCTGACCGAACTGCTGCGTTCAGGCTGCACCACCGTGGCGGATCACAATTATCTCTACTGGCCTGATATGCCGTTTGATACCTCGGACATTTTGTTCAGTGAGGGAGAGGCGCTGGGCATGCGCATTGTATTGTGCCGGGGCGGGGCAACGCAGGGGCGGGCGATTGAGCAGGATTTGCCGCAGGCATTGCGTCCGGAAAGCTTCGACCATTACATGGCGGACATGGAGCGGCTGGTTGACCGCTATCACGACCCTGAACCGGCATCGCTGCGCCGCGTGGTGATGGCACCGACCACGTTGTTGCATTCGGCACCCGGTGCGCAGTTGCGCGAAATGGCGAAACTGGCACGCCGTTTAGGTATCCGGCTACACAGTCATTTGTCAGAAACCGTGGATTATCTCGATGCGGCACGCGCGAAATTCAACATGACGCCGGTACAGTTTTGCGCGGAACATGACTGGCTGGGCGATGACGTGTGGTTCGCGCATCTGGTGAAGTTATTGCCGCAGGAGATTACGCTGCTGGGACAAACCCGCACCGGTATTGCGCATTGTCCGCAAAGCAACGGGCGTCTGGGCAGCGGCATTGCTGACCTGCTGGCGCTGGAACAGGCGGGTGTTCCGGTTTCGCTGGGGGTGGACGGCGCGGCATCAAACGAGGCCGCGGATATGCAAAGTGAAGCACATGCTGCGTGGCTTTTACAGCGCGCCAGAAAAGGCATGCTGGCGAAACCGCGCTATGACGGCGGAACGTTTGAGGGGGGCGGTGACGCCGCATCCATTGAAGACGTGGTGCGCTGGGGCAGCGCGGGCGGGGCACAAATCCTCGGACTGCAACGGAGCGGCACCGTGCAGGTGGGCATGCAGGCTGATATCGCCATTTACCGGCTGGATGACCCGCGTTACTTCGGCCTGCATGACATGGCCATCGGGCCGGTGGCCTGCGGCGGCCGGGCGTCCCTTAAGGCGCTGATGGTCAACGGCCGCGTTATCGTCGAAAACGATGTCATCCCCGGGCTTGACCTGGAGGCAATGCGCCATGAGGCCATGTCTGCCGTTCGTATCCTGCAACAGCGTGCTGCGGGCTAACCTTATTGATTCAGAAGGATAAAAATCATGACACAATCCACATCAACATCAGGCTATGCCTTACAGGAACTGGAAAAAGAAGCGGGAATGGGCGCGATGGGCGAAGAGACGTTTGCCCGTGAAGTTCGCTGCATTGATCTTGCAGATTTCGAAAACCGGAAAAGCGAAATTGCCGATGAACTCTGGCTGGCCGCCGTGGAAATCGGTTTTTTTCAGGTGAGCAATCACGGTATCGCACTGGACGATATCCGCCAGGCATTCAGCATGACAGAGGATTTTTTTGCGCTGCCTGAGGACGTGAAAGCTCAGTATCCTCTGGCGCGTAACGCCGGTTGGGAAAATAAATCTCAGGTGCGTCCGTCAACCAAAACGCCGGATCAAAAGGAATCTTATCAGATTACCCGGCCGCTGATGGCCTCGCTGTGGCCAGACGAACAGGAACTGCCTGCGTTTAAACATACCATGCTGAGTTTTGAATCACAGTGCTGGCAACTGGGCATGAAATTGCTG
Source organism: Rahnella perminowiae (assembly GCF_019049695.1). NCBI lineage: Bacteria > Pseudomonadati > Pseudomonadota > Gammaproteobacteria > Enterobacterales > Yersiniaceae > Rahnella > Rahnella perminowiae. Next base: position 25,481 of record NZ_JAFMOT010000158.1, on the reverse strand, counting down.
TCTTGTTTTGCGCTGAGGCTGGGTTTCCCGGAGCACTTTTTCGAACAGGCACATGATCCTTATCAGCCAACCTATCAGAGTACACTGCGCATGCTGCATTACTACGCTACTGAACAATCAGAGCAGGGGATGTGGCGTGCCGGTGCGCACACCGATTTCGACTGCCTGACGCTGCTCTTCCAGCGTCCCGGTCAGGGCGGCTTGCAGGTGTGTCCGGGCAAGGATCGCGAAAGCCAGCAGTGGACCAGTATCGAACCGCGTGAAGACGTGATCACCTGCAATATCGGCGATATGCTGATGCGCTGGAGCGACGATCAGTTGCCGTCAAATTTCCACCGGGTCAGAAGTCCGCTGCCCGGTGAATATCAGGGCGCGCGCTACAGCCTGGCGTTTTTCTGCCAGGCCAACAAAGATGTCGAAATTCTGGGGCCGCAGGCCAAATATCCGGCCATCAGCGCTGAAGATTATCTGCAACAGCGTATTCAGGCCAATTTCGCGAAGGGATAAAGGCATATAAAAGCAATAAGCCCGCCTGGTGTGCTCCGGCGGGCTTTTTTATTGGGCAAAGTTCAACAACCGATCGCCGGTCAGGCAGTGGTATTGATATTGCGTCCGATCGCCGGGTTAGCAGGCAACTGCGGGATCGAATCAATCATACTGGCTACTGCCGTCTGCTGAGTATCCAGTGACTTTTTCAGCAGGATATTGTTCACCTGATTACTGGTATCCAGGCTATTGAGGCTGGTTGCCAGCGATGCAATTTGCGATACATCCATTTTGCTCTCCTGTTCGGTACAACATAAAAGGAACTGATCCGGGCGTAGAACTGAAAAGGTATCGGCAATTTCCGGCATAACTTGAGAGAAAAATAAGACTGACGCCGCCACCGAAAGAACCGCCGACGTCCGGCCGGAAGATGAAAAGGTGCTGTAACCTGTATAGCCTCAGGAATTACGGTTATAATCCCCCGCATTATTCAACCGGTTTAGAAACGAAAATGACAAAACTCTCCTTACAAGAACAACTGCTGAAAGCGGGATTAGTGACCAGTAAAAAAATGGCCAAAGTCCAGAGAACGGCGAAAAAATCACGTGTTCAGGCGCGTGAGGCAAGAGAAGCGGTGGAAGAAAATAAAAAAGCGCAGATGGAGCGTGATAAGCAACTGAGCGAACAACAAAAACAGGCCGCGTTATCGAAAGAATATAAAGCTCAGGTGAAGCAACTGATTGAAATGAATAAAATTCTCATTCCAAAAGGGAATATAGATTTTAACTTTACCGATAATAACCTGATTAAAAAAATGGTGGTGGATAAGGCCACGCAGTCTCAGCTGATTAGCGGCCGTCTCGCCATCGCGCGTCTGGTTGCTGATGGCAGCGGCGAGAGTCAGTACGCCATTATTCCTGCCAGCGTGGCGGATAAGATTGCCCAGCGCGATGCCAGCAGTATTGTATTAAACAGTGCGCTGAGTCAGGAAGAGCAGGATGAAGAAGATCCTTATGCTGATTTCAAAGTGCCTGATGATTTGATGTGGTAGTTTCGTTTTCCCCGGCAGTTCAAAAAGGATCACATCGGTAACTGGGACAAGATGGATAATTACAATCAGCTACTGGCATTCATATGGGCCTATGAATACGGCAACTTTTCTGCCGCTGCGCGGGCAAACGGGCTGACCCCTTCAGCAATGAGCAAACTCATCAGACGGCTGGAGACCCGGTTGCAGGTCAGACTTTTCTTTCGTGGAACGAGGACGTTAACACTGACAGAAGAGGGGCAGGTTTATCTGAAGAGTGCCCGCGCCGTGGTGGATGCAATGGCCGAGGCGGACTCGCTGGCTGAGAACATGCCAAACCGTATCCGCGGGCAACTTAAAATCCGGACCATGAACACCTTTGCCCGCTATCAGATACTGCCGTGGTTGCCTGCTTTTATAGAGGCTTACCCGGCTTTACGCGTAGATATTGAAACGGGGCCGGTTTACCGTGACGACTTTGATAAAGGTCTGGATCTGGCCATATATGGGGGAGTGCTGGCCAGTTCTTCCCGCATTGCCCGTCGTATCGGTGAGAGCCAGTGGGTTACCTGTGCGTCGCCTGCCTATATTGAAAAATACGGCGCACCTGCTCATCCGCGCGAACTGATCGACCACCGCTGTTTTCACTTTAATTTTGAAAGCCACTGGAATCACTGGGTGTTCGCCGAAGGCCAGCAAAGTCTTATCTTCCCGGTCAAACCCGTTGCCTCACTGTCGCAGGGTGATTTGCTTCGTGATCTGGCCATCCGGGGGGAAGGAATCGTCCGGCTGGCAGACTTTCATATCCACCAGGATGTGAAAGAGGGGCGGTTAATTCCGCTTCTGGAGGCATTCCGGTCTCCGCTCAGGGAACCTCTTTATGTCATTTACGCGCAAAGGCAGCATCTCAGCCCGCGTATCCGCTGTTTTATTGAATTCATGGAAAAACAGATAGCCCGGCATCCCTGGCGTCTCTGAGGAACCTGCCGGTCCGCCTGGCATTCGTTGTTTCTCCCTCTTCCTTTGTCTCCTGTGAACCGGATTCACAGTGGGTTTGCCTGCGCTCCGAATCCCCTGCCTGAGGGTTTATGGTACCGTTTTGTTCACTTTCACAGAATGTATCCATTCATCACAAATAGCAGAAATTACTATGTCAGACAGACAATCATCACGGGCAGGGCTGGCACTGGCGCTGGCCTTTTTTTCCGGCATGCTCAGCAGCAGTTTGCCTACTCCTCTGTATCCCGTATACATTCGTTTATATGGATTCAGCGCGTCACAAATAATGACAGTATTTGGCGTATACGCCGCCGGCGTTCTGTTCGCATTATTATTGACGGCTAAAGTTAATATCAGGACTGAGTTATATACCAGGCCGATATATGCAGGTTTGGGGTGTGTACTGCTTTCAGCGATTCTTATGATGTTTGCAGATAATATTCTCATGCTTATTTCTGCCAGATTTATAACCGGATTGGGTTCCGGTATTTTAATGGCATATATTAACCGGTCATTGATTAAAATATTCGATACGGAGGTCAGTAACACGGCGGCACTGACTGCCGCAGCTTCATTAATTTTGGGGCAGGCTATCGGACCATTAGTCACAGGGAATATCGTACATCATCATTTTTATACCCTTGAAGCCCCTTACATTATCCTTCTTATTCTGGTGGTAATGTCTGTGGCCGCAGTCTGGAATAATCGTTTACAGATAAATAAAAGCCTCCCCCCCGTACTGAATGTATCGAAAAAAATCACGGTTCAGACACCGGGGCTTACTTTGCGAGACGTTACCGTGTGCTGCATGGCCATATTTCTTTCATGGGCCATGGCCTCTACGTTTATGTCCCAGGGCCCCACGCTGGCACATAGCTATTTCCATATTACCAGCGTGCAACGGGTGAGCTACTCACTCTCTGCGTTTCTGGTTGTGGCGGGTATCACCCAGTTAATAATGAGAAAGAGGCACCACTATTCATCGCTAAGAACAGGCGTTACTGCCCAGCTTGCAGCTGTCTTACTCGCACTTATGAGTGTTTATGCAATAAGTCCCGGGCTTTTGTTCATTTCAGTCATGCTGGAAGGCTTCGCCTACGGGGCCATACTGGTTGGTGCGGCAACCATCGTCAATAGGGTGGCCAGACAGCGTCAGCGGGCACACATAATAAATCTGCTCTATATCGTGGGATATGTCGGTAACTGGCTCCCGTTCTCCCTGAGCGTAATGATGGATCATGGGTCTCTGGAGAAGGCGCTGACGGGCTATCTGATAATATGTTGTTTATTAGGGGGCGGTATTTATTTATCTACGTATGTTTCATCAAGGAAGCATTGTAAAGCACCGGTCGGCGAATAATCAGTTCCAACATGAATATAAAGTAAAACGGAGCGTTTATAGCATGAAACGGGATGGTTCAATTATCCAGATGGGGGTGTATCAGTATCTCAAACCATGAATGGAAGACAGCCAGCCTCCGGGAGCGCTGACGGCGATGCGGATAGATAAAGGATACCGGCATGGAAGCCGCCCGGTAATCTGGCATGACCTCCACCAAATCCCCGGTCGCCAGCAGATGTTGCACATCGAAGCGGGGGATTTGTATCAGCCCAAGACCTGCCAGGCAGCAGGCAATATAGCTTTCTGCAGTGTTCACCGTAACCTGGTTGGGGATACTGACACTGTGTATGTGGCCGTCCTTTGACTGATACTCCCATAGCAACTCTTTACCCGTTTTGGATGAAATATAACCGATTGCCCGATGCCCTCCGGCAAGATCGTCCGGCTGGGAGGGAAGTCCGTGTTCGCTCAGATAGGCAGGGCTGGCGCAGTTGATGAGGGTGATGTGTCCCAGGGTACGAACGACCAGGCTGCTGTCATGCAATACGCCCACACGAATGGCGCAATCCACACCATCCTGGACCAGATCGATTGCCTTGTCCGATGACCCGAGAACCAGTTGTAACCGGGGATGGCATCGCAATAATTCCGGCAGAGCCGGAGCAATCAGGCGTCGGGCAATGCGGCTCGGCACATCGATGGTAAGCTTCCCTGAAACCTGGTGCTGACTGAGCTGAAATGACTGGTCGATATCCTCCACTTCTGCCAGTAAAGGGCGTATACGTTCGAGTAACAGCTCCCCGTCAGCCGTCAGCCGCACCGTGCGGGTGGTACGGTGCAACAGTCTTACCCCCAGTTGCGACTCTAATTGCTGGATGGCGGCAGAAACGGAGGCTCGCGGCACAGAGAGTGCGCCGGCGGCCCGGACAAAGCTTCCCATGTCTGCTACCTGCGCGAAGATGCGATATTGGTTGAACCTGTCCATCTTTCCTGTCTCGTTGTTTTATAGGCTAAAAATCGCTATTGCTGTGTATCCCCGGCAGAGGGGGGATATTCCCTGATCCCCGGAATATCCCCCTCTTTGTTTCAGTACGATATGCGCATGCCACCGGCTATTTAGTGGTGTAGCCGCCGTTAATCAATATTGTCTGGCCGGTGATCCACCATCCTTCGCTCACCAGATGACGGATAAAAGGCACCACATCTTCAATACCGGTCAGTCCCGTTTTGCTGAAAGGAGAGAGCGCGGCTGCAGTTTTATGATACGCCACAGCATCAGCGCCTTCTGCAGGATAAAAGAAAGGTGTATCCATCGGGCCCGGTCCTACTGCCGTGACCGAAATACCACGCTCGCCAAATTCTTTGGAAGCCGCCCGTGTGTAATGCTCTACCGGGGCTTTCGTGCCCGCGTAAGCGGCATAATACGGCGTATAGGCGCCAAGAAGCGAGGTAACGACCGTGCAGATTTTACCGCTATCGTTGAGATTTTTACCGGCTTCCTTGAGGAAGAAGAAAGCGGTTTTCGCGTTTACGGCTGCCATTTCGTCGTATTCAGTTTCGCTTATTTCCGCTATGGGTTTTTTGAGAACTTTGCCCACGGTGTTGATCGCGATATCCGGTTTGCCAATGGCGGCAATGGTATCGGCAAAGAGTTTTTCGACGGCGGCAGCGGTCGTCAGATCGGCCTGAAATGCCACAGCCTGCGCACCTGCCGCTTCGATGGCGGCCAGTGTTTCATCGGCATCTGTCTTTGAGGAGGTGCTGTTATAATGAATGGCGATGGCTTTCGCCCCCTGAGCGGCTAAGTCGCGGGCGATCAGTCCGCCGAGATTCTTAGCCCCGCCCGCGATGATCACAATTTTGCCTTTGATAGAATGGTCTGCCATGGTGTGCTCCTTAGGTTTCTGTCAGAAAGCTGAGTCTAGACATTAATCCCCTTGAAATAAGCACCCCAACGCCGAATAGACAATCCAGAAAATCCGACTAATTAAAGGCAGTCCGGCTCAGAGACTTTCCGCATCCTTCAGGGAGGAAGGATCGCGGCTGGCATAGATGCTGGCCATTTCTTCACTATTCGCCGTTCCCCATGCACACAGCGGCATGATGGCTTCGGCCAGACTGCGACCGAGCGGGGTCAGTGCGTAGTCAACGCGCGGCGGGATTTCCTGATAATCAGTCCTTGCCAGTACCTGATCAGCCTCAAGATCCTTCAGTTGCTGGATCAGCACCTTATTGCTGACGCCGGCTATCAAACGCCTGAGCTCACCATAACGCTTCGGCCCGTCGCGCAGGAAAAAAAGAACCAGCGGCTTCCATTTGCCCGAGATGATACGCAGTGTTGTGTTCAGCCCGCAGCCGGTGCCGCAAATTTCAGTTTGAAATTGTGTTGTCATTTTAGGTGGTTACCAAAAGGTGCATACTTGACCACAGGTTACCACGGTCGCACACTGGCCCGCAAGCAAGCTGCTTACTGCTTGCGTACCACTCACCAGAAGGATTCATGACATGAACAGACTGAATGGAAAAACTGCCGTGATCACCGGCGGCGCGACCGGCATCGGCTTTGCCGCAGCAAAACGCTTCATTGAAGAGGGCGCTTTCGTCTTCATCTTCGGCCGCCGGCAGGAAAAGCTTGACGCCGCAGTGGCGGAACTTGGCAGTCATGCCCGCGGGGTGAAAGGCTCGGTTTCCGATGAGGCTGACCTTGATCGGCTTTATGCCGCCGTGCGGGCCGAACGCGGAACGCTCGACATTGTTTTCGCCAATGCCGGTGCAGGAGGACCGCTTCCGCTTGGCCAGCTCACCGCGGAGCATATTGACGAAACCTTCGAGACTAACGTCAAGGGTACGATTTTTACGGTACAGAAGGCACTGCCGCTGATGGGCCCGGGGGGTTCAGTTATCCTGACCGGTTCAAGCGCCGGCACCACCGGTGCCCCGGCATTCAGCGCCTACAGCGCGAGCAAGGCGGCGGTACGAAACCTCGCGCGGAGCTGGGCGGAAGATCTGAAGGGAACCGGTATCCGGGTAAATGTACTCTCGCCAGGCGCCACCGCGACCGAACTTGCCAGGGATGCACTGGGAGAGGAGGGGCAGAAAGCTTTCGCCGCGATGACGCCGCTCCAGCGCATGGCCGAACCTGCAGAGATCGGCGCGGTGGCCGCCTTTCTTGCCTCGCCGGACAGCAGTTTCATGACAGCCAGCGAGGTCGCCGTTGATGGCGGCCTGGCGCAACTCTGATATATCACGCCTGGCTGTTCGATTCGATCAACCGGAGCGGGCCAGGCTGTATTCACCAAAGGAGTAAATATGACATACGCCATTATTGGCTTCGGCCAGATTGGACAGGCCCTTGCCAGGGCATTTGCCCGCAGCGGTATCGACGTATCCGTGGCGACCACACGCGACCCTGAAAGTTTTGCAGCCGATGCCGCCGCGATCGGACCGGGGATCATTGCCCAAAAATTGGCGGACGCCGTCAGGGCAGACATCCTCTTTTTGGCTGTCCGTTTCGAGTCTCACCCGGATGTCGCGAAGGTGCTAGCGGACTGGAAGGGAAAGATCATCATTGATGTCACCAATGCCTACGGCATTCCTCCTGAGCAACTGGGTGACCAGCCTTCCTCCTGCGTAGTTGCGCAGGCTTTCACGGGAGGAAAACTGGTCAAGGGCTTTAATCATTTGGGCGCAGGTGTCCTCGGCCAGGATCCGGCGGTACAGGGTGGCAGACGAGTCATTTTTCTGGCGGGCGACGATGAGGATGCAGCTGATAAAGTGGGTGTGCTTGCCGAAACTCTCGGATTCTCACCGGTCAAACTGGGCGGTCTTTCACAGGGCGGATTGCTTGTACAGGCACGCGGAAAGCACTGGGGGCAGCTGATTTTTAAGGACATGGTCAGGTTTGACTGACATATCCTGATTGCCGCCGGTGCCCGGTTTCAATCGTGAAAGCAAAAGGCCCGCTCAGATGTCTGTAAGCGGGCTTTTCTGTCTTGAGTTCTTCTGAGCGGGATGGCCTTCTGCCCGTCATGGGTTGATAAATAAGCAACCTGATGAACCCTTATCTGTTAACCGGGCGGCTGCCAGCCCCCGCCGAGCGCCCTGAACGTCGCGACAGCGGCGCGTGCGGATTCTGTCTGGGCCTGCGCTCTGGCATCGGAAGCCTGTAACAGGGTCTCATCATTGTGGAGGACGTCCATCAGGCTGGCCGTTCCCTGCCGGTAAGCGATAAAAGATGACTGGCGGGCGCTGGCCAGGGCAGATTCTCCCCGGTTCAGCGTGGCTGTCTGTGTTTCACGATTGACCAGGGCGGAGAAGGCATTCTCGACATCTTCAGTCGCGCGTAATACCGACAGGCGATAGGCCGCGAGCGCCTCCTGTTCCTGGCCCTTCGCCTGCTCTATCTGAGCATTGATGCGACCAAAATCAAAGAGCCGCCAGCGCAGCCCCAGCACGCCGGCCGACTGGCTGGCACCGCCGGAGAACAGGTTGCTGCCTGAGACTGCCGTTGCACTGCCGAGCAGTGCCGTGAGTGAAAATTTCGGATAATACTCACTGACGGCCACGCCGATACGCGCACTTGAGGCGGCGAGATGACGTTCCGCCACGATAATATCGGGTCTGCGGCGCAACAGGTCGGCAGGTGTACCCGTTGAGGTTATCTGGGGTACCTGCGGTATGGCCCCCGGCAACGCTAACTCAGCCCGGTGGGTGCCGGGCGGCGTGCCGAGCATAACGTCTAATGCATTCATGGCCGCATCTATCCCCGTGCGCAGAACCGGTACGGTGGCCTCAACCTGTGCCAGTTCCCCTTCGGTCTGGCGAACCTGATACGCCGGCGCGAGTCCTTTAGCGTTCAGGAGCTGTACCTTTTCCAGCAGTGCCTGTTGCGTGCTGACCTGTTTATCCGCGATGGCCAGACGGGCCTGTAATCCGCGCAGGGTAATATAGATATCGGCAGTCTGAGCGGCGACAGCAAGGCGGGTCGCGGCGACGCCCGCTTCAGAGGCCTGATAGTCAGCCAGCGCAGCCTGGCGACCGCGTCGCAGCCCGCCGAAAACATCAATCTCCCAGCTTGCGTTAAGATCGGTTTCATAGCTATTGCCGTAGCGATTATAATCCGGCGTTGCGCTGAGAACCTGACCCAGCGGGGTTTCGGCTGACTGATACGCGCGTGCCGCTTGTCCGCTGATGTTCCCTGAGGGCAACAGCGCTGCTGTGGCCGCGCCCAGTCCGGCGCGGGACTGGTTCATCCGGGCAGTGGCCTGCGCCAGATCGAGATTCTGCGCGAGGGCGTCCGAAACGAACTGACTCAGCAGAGGATCGCCGAAGCCGTTCCACCAGACGGTAAAACTGGCAGGTGGGGATACGCTTCTCTCCCGGAGGGCAGGCTGAGTCTGATAGTGTTCCGGAAGTGGCACCGCCGGGCGATGATAATCCGGACCGACGGCGCAACCCGCCAGCAAGCCGGTGCTCACCACCAGCGCAAGAGTACGTAGGGGGAACATTGATATACCTTGAGTGAGTTTTGAAGTGTGACTACATTACCAAATGGTCACTCGTTGTCAATCAGGGCTCAATTGAGCTAAGCTGGAAAAATGACTAAACAGACAAATGTACATCCCCCGCGGGGACCCTCGGATCACAGCGTCCGCGATCAGGTTGTTGATGCGGCCACCGAGCATTTCGGGCATTTTGGCTATGAGAAAACCACGGTGTCCGAGCTGGCTAAATCTATAGGGTTTTCAAAATCTTATATCTACAAATTTTTCGACTCTAAGCAGGCGATCGGTGAGGTGATCTGCAGCAACCGGCTGGCGATGATCATGGCGATTGTCAATTCAGCGATTGCAGATGCCCCGTCGGCCTCCGAAAAATTGCGGCGTTTATTCCGGGCACTGACGGAAGCCGGCAGTGATTTGTTTTTTCACGATCGCAGGCTTTACGACATTGCCGCCGTCGCGGCGCGTGATAAGTGGCCGTCGGCAGAAGCCCATGAAGAACGGTTGCGACAGCTGATTGAGGACATCATTGTTGAAGGGCGGCAGAGCGGGGAGTTTGAGCGAAAAACGCCGCTGGACGAGGCGGCGCATGCGATATATCTGGTCATGCGACCTTACATCAGCCCGGTGCAGTTGCAATACAATCTGGAAACGGCACCGGCAGCGGCTGCGCTTCTGTCCTCGCTGATACTGAGAAGTCTGTCACCCTGAGTGGTGACTATTGACATTATTGGTCACTAGTCTGAGAATGCGGTTACTGTCCTGTTAAATCAATAAGGGAACCCATGCTCAGGCTTAATCCTGCCACCTTTGCTGTTTGCCTGTTGCCGCTTGCCCTTGCGGGCTGCGGTGACTCTTCCGGTACCGACGATCCCCGTACTCAGCCTCCTCTGGTCAGGTCTGCGACCGTAGCCAGTGCTGCCGGTGCCTCCCGCGCATTTACCGGCGTTGTTGTCGCCCGGATTCAAAGCGACCTGGGTTTCAGAGTGCAGGGCAAAATTCTTGAACGTCTGGTCGACACCGGTCAGACCGTCAAACGCGGCCAGCCATTGATGCGTCTGGATCCGGTTGACCTGAGCCTGCAGGCGCAGGCTCAGCAACAGGCCGTCGCGGCTGCGCGGGCCCGTGCAAAACAAACGACTGACGACGAGGTGCGCTATCGCGGTCTGGTCGCGGCCGGCGCCGTATCGGCATCGGCTTATGATCAGATAAAGGCCGCCGCCGACACGGCCAAAGCTGAACTCAGCGCGGCTCAGGCACAGGCCAATGTGGCGCAAAATGCGACGGGTTACGCCGTACTGCTGGCCGATGCCGACGGCGTGGTCATGGACACGCTGGCTGAACCCGGTCAGGTGGTCAGTGCCGGGCAGCCTGTGGTCCGGCTGGCCAGGGCAGGGCTGCGCGAAGCCATCGTGCAGTTGCCCGAGACGTTACGCCCGGCGGCCGGAAGCGAGGCGCAGGCCACGTTGTACGGTACCGGTAAGCAGACAGTCCCTGCGAAACTGCGGCTCCTTTCCGATGCGGCGGATCCGGTAACACGCACCTTCGAGGCGAGATATGTGCTTGAGGGCGCACTGGCAAACGCGCCGCTGGGATCCACCGTTACGCTGCATATTGCAGACGATAAATTACCGGGTCAGGTGATGCAGGTGCCTTTAGCGGCCCTCTACGATCCTGGCAAGGGGCCGGGTGTCTGGGAGATTTCGGGTAAGCCCGCCAAAGTGTCATGGCGGTCCGTTCAGGTACAGGGATTGGGTGACGATGCGGCGAGGGTAACCGGTTCCCTCAAGCCGGGTGAACAGGTGGTCGCGCTGGGGGCGCATCTGCTGCATGAAGGTGAGACCGTACGCATGGCTGAACAGAGCGATGCCAGCGTCGCCGGGAGCCAGCCATGAGCGGGGGGCGGTTCAACCTTTCAGCGCTTGCCGTGCGCGAGCGCTCAATCACCCTGTTTCTTATTATCCTGATTACGGTCGCGGGCATTCTCTCCTTTTTCGAACTGGGGCGGGCTGAAGACCCGCCGTTTACCGTCAAGCAGATGACGATTATCTCCGCCTGGCCGGGTGCCACCGCGCAGGAGATGCAGGATCAGGTGGCTGAACCGCTTGAAAAGCGTATGCAGGAACTGAAGTGGTATGACCGGAGTGAGACCTACACACGTCCCGGACTGGCTTTTACCATGCTGTCACTGCAGGACAGTACGCCACCTTCACAGGTGCAGGAAGAATTCTATCAGGCGCGTAAAAAGCTGGGCGATGAGGCTAAAAACCTGCCCGCAGGCGTCATCGGGCCGATGGTCAATGATGAATTCTCCGACGTGACCTTTGCGCTCTTTGCGCTGAAGGCGAAAGGGGAGCCACAGCGGCTGCTGGTGCGCGATGCGGAAGCGTTGCGCCAGCAAATTCTGCATGTGCCGGGGGTCAAGAAAGTCAATATCATCGGTGAACAGGCTGAACGTATCTTTGTCTCGTTCTCACATGACCGTCTGGCCACGCTGGGCATTTCGCCTCAGGATATTTTCTCCGCCCTTAACAGCCAGAACGTCCTGACGCCTGCCGGTTCGATTGATACCCACGGGCCGCAGGTCTTTATCCGCCTGGACGGCGCCTTCGACAAACTGGAGAAAATCCGCCAAACGCCCATCGTTGTTCAGGGCAGAACCCTGCAGCTTTCTGACATCGCAACGGTTGAACGTGGTTATGAGGACCCGGCGACCTTCATGATCCGCAATCAGGGGGAACCGGCGCTGCTGCTGGGCATCGTTATGCGGGACGGCTGGAACGGTCTGGATCTGGGTAAGGCGCTGGATGCGGAAACGGCCAAAATCAATGAGGGTATGCCGCTGGGCATGACCCTGACCAAGGTCACGGATCAGTCAGTCAATATCAGCTCCGCCGTTGATGAGTTCATGATCAAATTCTTTGTCGCGCTGCTGGTGGTGATGGTGGTCTGCTTCGTCAGTATGGGGTGGCGCGTGGGCGTGGTGGTGGCCGCAGCGGTGCCGTTAACGCTGGCGATCGTCTTCGTGGTGATGGAGGCTTCCGGCAAAAACTTTGACCGCATTACCCTGGGCTCGCTGATCCTGGCGCTCGGGTTGCTGGTCGATGATGCCATCATCGCCATCGAAATGATGGTGGTGAAAATGGAAGAGGGCTACGACCGCATCAAAGCCTCCGCCTATGCCTGGAGTCACACGGCGGCACCGATGCTCGCCGGTACGCTGGTCACCGCCGTCGGTTTTATGCCCAACGGTTTTGCCCAGTCCACCGCCGGTGAATACACCAGCAATATGTTCTGGATTGTCGGTATTGCCCTGATTGCTTCCTGGGTCGTGGCGGTGGTGTTTACACCTTATCTGGGCGTGAAAATGCTGCCGAAAATCAAAACGGTAGAGGGCGGGCATGCGGCGATTTACAACACCCGTCATTACAACCGTTTTCGCCGGCTACTGACCCGTGTCATCGCGCGCAAGTGGATAGTCGCCGGTACCGTTATTGCCATATTTATGGTCGCTATCCTTGGCATGGGGCTGGTGAAAAAACAATTTTTCCCGACCTCCGACCGCCCGGAGGTACTGGTTGAAGTGCAGATGCCTTATGGCACCGCGATTGAGCAGACCAGTGCCACCACGGCCAAAATTGAAGCCTGGCTGAGAAAGCAGAAAGAGGCAAAAATCATTACGTCCTACATCGGGCAAGGGTCACCACGTTTTTATCTGGCCATGGCGCCTGAGCTGCCCGATCCGTCGTTTGCGAAAATTGTCGTGCTGACGGACAGTCAGGAAGCACGCGAGGCGCTCAAGTTCAGGCTGCGTGAAGCGGCGGCCGGTGGGCTGGCACCGGAGGCGCGCGTGCGCGTGACCCAGCTGGTGTTTGGTCCGTATTCTCCTTATCCGGTGGCCTACCGGGTCATGGGGCCGGATCCCACCAGGCTGCGTGAAATTGCAGACCAGGTCGAAAAGGTGATGCAGGCCAGCCCGATGATGAGGACCGTCAACACCGACTGGGGACCACGGGTGCCGGCGCTGCATTTCACGCTCAATCAGGACCGCCTGCAGGCGGTGGGGCTGACATCGAATGCGGTCGCGCAGCAGCTTCAGTTCCTGCTTTCAGGCGTTCCGATCACCTCGGTGCGTGAAGATATCCGTTCGGTGCAGGTCATGGGGCGCGCGGCGGGAGATATCCGGCTCGACCCGGCAAAAATAGCGGGCTTTACCTTAGTAGGTTCTTCCGGTCAGCGCATTCCGTTGTCTCAGATCGGTGAAGTTGAGGTGCAAATGGAAGATCCTGTTCTGCGCCGTCGCGATCGTACGCCGACCATTACCGTGCGGGGGGATATTGCCGAAAACCTGCAGCCGCCGGATGTGTCCACTGCAATGACCAAAGCCTTGCAGCCGGTCATTGATAAGCTTCCGGCGGGTTACCGCATTGAGCAGGCGGGGTCGATTGAAGAATCCGGAAAAGCCACCCAGGCGATGGCACCGCTGTTTCCTATCATGATTGCCATGACGCTGTTGATCATTATCCTGCAGGTACGGTCGATGTCGGCCATGGTGATGGTATTCCTCACCGCGCCACTGGGGCTGGTTGGTGTGGTGCCCACGCTGCTGCTTTTCAACCAGCCGTTTGGCATCAATGCGCTGGTAGGCTTAATCGCGCTGTCGGGCATTCTGATGCGTAACACCCTGATTCTGATAGGGCAGATCCATCACAATGAACAGGAAGGGCTGGCGCCATTCGATGCGGTGGTGGAGGCGACGGTGCAGCGGGCCCGACCGGTGTTGCTGACGGCGATGGCAGCTATTCTGGCCTTTATCCCGCTGACGCACTCGGTATTCTGGGGCACGCTGGCCTATACCCTGATTGGCGGGACGTTTGGCGGCACCATCATTACACTGGTGTTCCTGCCGGCAATGTATGCCATCTGGTTCAGGATACGTCCTGACAATCAGCCATCTCAGTAAAGGCAGGTACTGGTATAAGCATCTGCGGATGAGAATCAGCGGATCGATAAGGTGAAGAAAAACGGGAGTAAAATACCCATTTTTCTTCAACCTTACTGAGATGATTTTTTAATCACGAAGGCAGAGTCCGCTCAGTTTTTTGACAATGAAAGGGGGGTGAGTTTACGCCATTTAGTTCTGTACTAAGCTTGTAATTGATTATCCGGATAACGACGGGAAAGGAATATGCATAACACCGATCCGCAATTGATTATACTGCTCTGGTTCATTCTGCCTGTCTGGCTGGCGGCTGGTTTTTGCGACTGGCTATGTCACCGTGCGACGGGGATCGAGCGAACAACGGGTGTAAAAGAAACCTGGATTCATATTCTGATGTTTCTGGAGATGGGTTTACCCCTGCTCGCTGCTTTATTCCTCGACGTCAATGCGCTGATCATTGCCTTTATGATAGTGATGTTTTTTCTGCATGAAATAACCGCTTTGTGGGATGTAAGTTATGCGGTCAGCGCCCGTAAGGTTACGCCAGTAGAACAACATATTCACAGTTTCCTGGAAATGCTCCCCCTGATGGCACTGTTATTAATTATTTCCCGACACTGGAATGAATTCCTTGCCCTTATGGGCCTTAACGACGCGGCGGGCAGTTTTGATATACGGTTGCGTGCCGATCCTTTACCCGTTACTTATATCGTTGTGATTTTTTCAGGCATAATTTTGTTTGAACTCCTTCCTTACCTTGAAGAGTATTTCCGTGGCAGAAGGTATCAGAAAAAACAATCCTCCTGAATGGCAAATAAATGCAGCGGAGTTAATCAGTTTCTCCGTCTGAGATGAAGGCATTTAATTCTCTGGCGTCATGGCTGCAAAAGAAAGTAATTTCTTGATTATAGCGGCTAAACAGTTCCCGTAATTGCTGTTGGGTACGATGTCGGGCTCCGTTATCCACCGCCATCATCCACTGGTAAAAACGCAGGCCGGGTGTACAGCGGGGCGTTTGCAGGTCCATTTCGCCCCGATAGAACCAGGCATCACCCCCATGCAGCAGCCAGCCTTGCGGCTGGCTTACGGCAATGCCTGCATGCCCCCGTGTATGACCCGCAAGCGGCACCAGCAGGATTTCCGGTGGCAATCCTTGCAGAGCCGTAACCGCCTCGAAGCCGTACCATTTTTCTCCCCGGCATTGATAGCCTGTCCAGCCAGACATACCGCTCCACTGGCCGGGCCGGTAGCGCTCACGGGCCAGCCAGCTGTGTCGCTGCTGTGCGGTATCGATTTCAGTTTGCAGTAAATGTATGCGCGCAGCAGGGAAGTCCGTCAGCCCGCCCGCATGGTCAAAATCAAGATGTGTAAGGATAATGTGACGGACATCCTCTGCGCTGAACCCCAGCGCCTCTATGCGTGAACGGGCGGTCAGCGTCTCCCGTTTTTGAATATTATTCATCAGCCGGAAAAAGCCCGACAGCCGTTTTTCCGGCTGACGGATATCATCCCGCCCGAACCCTGTATCTACCAGTACCAGTCCGTCCCGGTCAGTTTCTATAAGCAGACAATGGCAGACCAGATGCGCATAAATACCTTTACTGAAACCATCAAATAGTGCGCCACCTACCGGGCACATACACCCGCAATTAAGATGATGAACTTTCATATATTGTCTCTTTCTCCCGAAATGACCGGAACGCCAGACCTTATCCTGCGGGTAAATAAAATGACGATGTCATTTTGAGTGGGGCGGTAACAATCCTGATTGACAGGTATTGCCGTAATCGTTAATTCATCATTAAATTATCTTCACAGTTGGGAATTTTTTATAAGAATAATCTCAGTGTGATTTATTATGCGTATAAGCGAACAGTGTAACCTGCCCGTTGCTGTCAGCTTCTGGCACCCGCCAGCCCGGTAAGCTGCACTCTGGCAACGATCAGCGGATAGCAGATAATTTTTTCGCAATTAGCTGACGAATTTTATTTAGCATCCACAGGGTTGCAGCATCACTGTCACGATTGCGATGCCACAACAGGGCGAGTTCAAAGGGCGGCATATGTACCGGCACAGAGTCTGACTGGAAACCATACTGCCGGCACCAGTCATCTACCAGCATCATGGGGACCGTGGCGAACAAGGGCATCTGACTGAGCATGAGCGGCAATGTGGAAAAGTGGCTGGAAACATAGCGTACTCTCCGTGCTACCCCTGCTTTTTCCAGGCTACTGTCCATCGCACTCTGACTGGCCCCCCGGTAGGAAATCAGCAAGTGTTCATAATGAACGAATTCCGCAACCGTCAGCGGTTTGGTTATGTCGATTTGTCCGGGGTCCCAGAGCGTTTTAAATCCGGCACACGTGAGCTTTTCCCGCCGCAAATCACGTGATGTTTCCTGCCCGACAGTGATGGATAAATCGACCTTGTTCTGCTCAAGCGCACTCACCACCTTCCACGGATCAGTGGCCACTGCATTGATCGAAACCTGTGGGGCTTCGCGCATAATCCCGGCCAGCAGATCCGGCATCAGCCAGTGCTCAATCCAGTCGCTCATACCGATATGGAAGGTTAACTTATCCTTTTCCGGATTAAAGCGGGGTGGATTGAGAACCAGGGCCTGTAATTGTGCCATCAGGGGCGTCAGCGCTTGTATTAGCTCGCAGGTCCTTGGCGTAGGCATCATGCCCTGAGTCGTTCTCACAAATAACGCTTCGTTAAACATGCTGCGCAACCGCCTGAGGGCCGCACTCACTGCTGGTTGTCCAAGGTGCAGCCTGTGTGCAGCCTGGGTGACGTTGCGCTCTTCATACATCACGATGAGCACCACGAGTAAATTAAGATCTATGCGACTAAAATCATTTGGATTAATGAGGGTCATTATTTTAATCAATTTAATTAATTCACGAAGCGTGAGTATAGTTCTCTCATTCAGAGCGGACAAGCCGTCAGGCATTCGCGGCGATGTAACGTAGTGGAGGAATAAATGAGAATAACCGTAGGGCAATGTCAGGTTGAGAAAATAACGGAACAAACAACTTCCTTTCCCCTGAGGCAGCTATTTCCCGACCATCTCGATGAGATGATAAATTATCCTGAAGATGCTGCGGTCGGGCTTTCCATTCATAGCTGGCTGGTGAAAACCCCGGAAGATATCATCCTGATAGATACGGCGACGGGAAATGGCAGGAACAGAGGGGGCATCCCTTTATTTGACCATCTTAACAGCGATTATCTTGAACGTCTGAAACAGACCGGGATCGCTGCGGAACAGGTCTCGTTAGTGTTAATGACGCATATCCATACCGATCACGTTGGCTGGAATACGCATTGGAATGAAGGCGAGTGGCAGCCCCTTTTTCCACATGCACGTTATGTTTGTTCGGCCCGGGAGCTCGCGAAGTGTCAGGCCGATCCTGGCAGGCAGGAGCTGTATCGCGACAGCATTCTGCCGCTGATAAAAAGCGGCCAGCTGGATGCTATCGACATTGAACAGTCGCCGTTATTTTCCGGCGTCTTGCGCTATATGCCAACGCCCGGTCACAGTGATGACCATGGCTCTTTACTCCTGGTTTCAGACCAACAGCACGCCATATTTACCGGGGATCTGATGCACCATGAAGTGCAGTTTGAACATCCGCATTGGAATTCGGTTTTCTGCGAAAACAAACCGCAGGCATCCCTTTCACGCCGTAAAGCAATCGACTGGGCATTAGAGCATCAGGCAATCTGGTTCAGTTCGCACTTTGCAGGGGCTTCTTTCGGCAGGGTCAGGTATGACGGCAGTCAGCGTTATCAGTGGCAAACGCCGGAGGAAGAATAATGTTCCGACAAGAGGATTATGCAAAAGCATCCGTCACTGAATTACTGCAAAAATTGCAGAATGGTGAGACTTGTGCAGCGGCGTTGACGGAGTTTGCACTGGCGATTATTGCTGAGCGCGAGCCCGCCCTGAACGCCATTACCTGGCTCTATGCTGATGAGGCAAGACAGGCTGCCATCGCGAGCGATGAAAAACGGCGGCGCGGCCATCCCTGCGGCAGGCTGGAAGGTATCCCTCTGCTGGTTAAAGACAATATTGATGTTGCAGGATGGCCGACAACGGCGGGATCAAAAGCGCTGCTGGGGATTATTGCAGACCATGATGCACCTCTGGTGAAACGTCTGCGTGAAGAAGGGGCAATCCTGTTGGGTAAAACGGCCATGCATGAACTGGCGGCTGGCATTACGGGCGCCTCATCACTGAGCGGTTATACCCATAACGCCTACCGACCGGGCTATAACCCTGGCGGCTCAAGCAGTGGTTCCGCGGTCGCAGTCGCAGCAGGTTATGTTCCCTTTGCTGTCGGTACGGATACAGCAGGATCGGTGCGAATTCCTGCCGCTTTTAATCTGCTTTATGGCCTGCGGCCGACCCGGGGCAGCGTTACGATGGCTGGCATTGTGCCGTTGTCTCCAACACAGGATATTGCTGGCCCGCTGGTACGCCATGCCAAAGATTTGCGGTGGGTGACTGAAGTGATGACGGGTAAAAGTTTCCCGCCCCGGGGGGAAACATTACGTATTGGCTGGCTTGACAGTGCTTTTAACGATATCAGCGACACGAGCAGAAATAAAATGCGGGCCGCTGTGCAGAATATCGGTGCCGAAGTCGTAACGGTCGGTGTTACCTCTTTAGATTCGCTCGCTGAGGCGGCCAATATTATCGCTTACGAGTTTGCGGAGTCATTAAACGCATTTTTGAGTGCCAGACCGCAGGCCAGTTTTACATCGCTTCAGGAAATCGTGGCCGCCAATATTCACCATCCGCAACTTGACGCCGTATTCAGGGCGCGTGCAGAGCACGCCGGGACAAATAGCCCTGAATATCGTGGTGTACAGCAGCGGCAACGTGATTTTTATAATTTACTGAAAGCCTTGTTTGCCGACCACGATATCAATCTTCTCGCCTATCCGGTCATGCGTCATCCGCCGGTCAAACACGGAGAAACTCAAACGGGCAGCAACGCCTTGTTGGCAGCAACCAGCGGGACACCTGCGCTGACTTTTCCTGTAGGATTTGACGAACAAGGCTTTCCGCTTGGGCTGGAGCTTCTCGCCTTACGTGACAGAGAGGACTTACTGCTAAATGTATTCCTGAAGGAGCAAAACGACGCGGCAGATTAACGCCTCTTCATATCCACAGTGATAACCTGTTATCACAGACAGACCTGCGCGCCATCTATAGGTAAAGCCTTTGCTCGTGGATCCTAAATATAATAGGTTGACAACAAGTTTCCATTATGAAAAACAGATTGAGGTCCGGCTAACCCGGAGCGATTCAGGCAGTATAATTATTCCATCGAATGATAAAGCCAGATTTCCCTAAATCCCTGAGACAGGAATTAAAGTGAGTATTTCAGAGAAACATGAATGGCATAAGAATGACTACCTGGTAAGTACAGACAGAGAAAAACTGGATGTACAGGCTATCCACCGGTATCTGACAAGGTCCACCTGGGCTAAAGGTATTCATCTGGATATTGTCTTCGCATCAATAGAAAACAGCCTTAACTTTGGCGTTTATCATAATGAAATCCAGATAGGTTTAGCTCGCCTGATAACCGATTATGCTACATTTGCTTATCTTTGCGATGTGTATATTCTTGAAGAATATCATGGAGAAGGGCTGGGAAGATGGGTTATGGAATGCATACATAATCACCCTGTGTTCGGGCAGCTTCGGAGGATCATGCTGTTCACAACAACAGCACCCTGGCTTTATGAAAAGTTTGGCTACGAGCCCGTAAATCGGGAAAACTATGCATGGACAATTACCCGACCTGATATTTATGCCGATAGAAAAAAGCCTGGCTGACCAACACTCATATTCGGCTTATTTATCATTCAGTTCATATCCAGGGTAATCCCAGTCCGATGAGCTAAATTTTAAAAGGCTCGCCTAAGGCAACTTAAGCGGGCCTTTTGGCTTTCCCAGCCTGTCAGGCAGGTCACGTGCTTCTTTATCGCCAGCAATATGATCCTGAACCTATCCAGTGAGAAACATTGCTTGAATGTTCATCAGTGTCTGTTTATAAAAGCCCTCCATAGAGCTCGCGCTGACGCATTAAGCGGCTCCGGCGAGCGGAGAGGGTGATCAGCTGTTCATACGAAGGAAGTACGATGCTTTTGCCAGATTCAAGCTTTACAACAACCGCATATCAATCGTCATTTAAAGAATGAGCCGTCAGGTGTTTGTTTCTCTGGACGGGCCGAAGGGAGCCGGTAAAACCACACTGCTGGAAGCCATTACGAAAGTACTCAGGGCAGACAACAAGAAGGTGATCCGACTTTGCGAGAAAAAAAGCGATCCCAGCAGGGGGGAAACAATGGCCCTCGTGAACAGGTTCGTCAGAAATCCCACCCTGGATTTGGAACTGGAGATTTGTGAGCGCTTTGCTGACAGCCGTGCCTGGATTTCCCAGCACGTTCTGACTAAGCAGCCACCTGACAGCATTATCTTGATGGATCGCTGGTACCCGTCGGATGCTGCGTTTCGCCGCAGGGTTCCATTCGCACAGATTTTACAGCTTAATATGGAACGAAACGTGCGAGTGCCAGACCTGCATGTCGGGGTTGTAACTGCGCCTGATATTTCATGGGCGAGAGCCGCAGCCCGAACACGCGGGCTGAGTAGTACGGTGATTCATAAGCTGGAAGAGCATGTCGCTTGTACCGAAGCGTTCGAGCGAGAAATTGCATATCAGGGCTGGTTTTTATGCCGTAATGAAGGAACGATCGAAGACGCAACGAGGCAGGTGATATCTGAGATCTACAGAGTGCCGGGATGCCCCGCTGGCACTGGTTTTGCGGGCAGCGCTTCCTGACCGGTTCCTTGCTGTGAGTTCAACTGATCGATGCAACGCTATCGCAAAATTTCGGCATCTTATGCCAGTGAGTATCTTAATTTCTAGTCAACCTTTTCATCTTAGGAGTGAGTAAATTGAAAACCGATTGGCATAGCTCATCACTGACCAGTACCACCAGCATTGATAAAAACTATAAAAATACACAAAACGTTCGTCGTTTCATGATTAAGGAGTGTGGTGAAGATTTTCGATTCGATCGTGAATTTATGATGTGGATACGTAATGATGATCCAAAAACTTTGGGTGATGTTGTAAATGAGTGGAAGCGCAGACATTCGTTTTAATAAACCGAACCAGCTCCTCGCTCATTGCTCATTGCAGTCCCTTGGTGTTGCTTCAGTAGCGCTTTACCAGAAGCGGACACGGCTGGCTATCATCATGGTGTGTTAACCGATGGCGAGCAGGTTAAAGGTCGCCTGTTTGTTATTCTTTTCGTTCGACTTTGCAAATGTGTTCTGAGGATCCCGACATGACCACCTTTCATCAACTTACCGCCACCAGTCTGGGTGGTCAGCTTATCTCTATGGCCGACTACGCTGGCAAGCTGGTTGTGGTGGTGAATACCGCCAGCCATTGTGGCTTCACACCACAATACGCAGGCCTTGAAGCGCTCTACAAGAAGTATGCTGCACAGGGGCTGATGGTGCTCGGTTTTCCCTGCAACCAGTTCGGTAAGCAGGAACCCGGCGGTGCCGACGAAATCGCACAGACTTGTCACATTAACTACGGAGTGAGCTTCCCGATGTTTGAGAAAGTGGAGGTCAACGGAACTGCTACGCACCCTGTGTTTAGGTATCTGAAAAACGAATTGCCCGGCGTGCTGGGTGGACGGATCAAGTGGAACTTCACTAAGTTCCTGATCGGACGCGACGGCAAACCGCTCAAGCGTTTTGCTCCGATCTCCACCCCGGAAAAAATGGAAGCCGTAATCCTTACTGCGCTTGAAATCTAAATATTCCTGTCATCCGAACAGCCCGCTCTTAGAGAGCTTCCGACAAATAAAGAGAATGGGCTCTGTACAAAAGTTTATTGAATTTGCAGATCGCTATAACTGTATATCTTGCCTTTCTAAGCCTAATTCGGTAATCAGTGTGGCGGCCGCGTGTTCCTTTTCCTTCAGACCGACGATTTTTGGCGCGATTATGACGCTATGAAGACTGCAGGCGTTCAATTTTGCGAGGAACCACGTGAGGAAGAGTACGGGACAGTGGTTGTATTTGAGGATCTCTTTGGAAATCGCTGGGACTTGTACCAGAATAACTAATTTTCCAAAGCGCTGTAGGGCGCTTCTTTAGCTTCAGTTTAGCTATCCATGATTTAGCGTAAATACGCTCACATTGATTGTCTGAGCCATTCACTCTGTGTAAGAGAAAAAAGCAGGCTAGGCGGCGCGTCTTTCACATCATGGATCTCTTTTACGTATTGCAACCCGGCTTTTTGAAGAACTTTCTGCGATGCCATGTGGTTTCCTCTAACTACGGCAGATATCTCAGTCAGCTTTAACTCACCAAATCCATATCTGACGGAGTATTTCGAAAACTCTGTCGCCAGACCTTTTCCCCATGCCTCTGTGGCGAAACGATATCCTAAGTTATTAATTACGATATCTGCATAACTGCTGATGCTCAGACCTCCAAAACCAATGATCCTTTCAGGACTATCCTGCAAAGAGATTGCCCAGTTTCCAAAACTGTGAGTTTCCCAGTGGTTGATCCAGCGAGCTAAAACAATTTGTGCATGCTGTATGTCAGGATATGGCCCTGCGGGGTTAAAGGTGTTCGTAGCCGGGTCGCCATAAATTCTGAAAAGGTCATTCAAGTCAGATGTAGTTACGGGGCGAAGATGCAGTCTGGTGAGTTGTAGTTGCAAAACAATTTCCTAAATAATGTGTTCATTAGGTTAGTTATATATCTGTTTTTATAGTTAGGGAAAAGCAGGTTCGCAACACCTCACCGTCAATTACCATACAGAGTTGTTGGCAATGATTTCGATGCTAGTTTACAGATCCGAATGTCGCTATGTCCGTTCCTCGCTCACAGCCGCCCTTGATCCTTCAGCGGACAGGTCAGGGTCATCAGCGCACATTAAAATGATCAAGGAATCTTTGTACCGGGGTCAGTTTTAGTAACCACTACAGTTTTTTGCTCATAAAGACGGTCGTTCCACCTTTGAACGGTTCACGTCTATCGATTTCATATCCGAGCGTCGCATATAATGCGATGTTCGCCTCGAACGCCTCGTTCGTCTGCAGGCGAATTTCCCCAAGCTCCGCTTGAGTTGCCTTACTTTCAACATGTGCCAGCAATGTACGGCCGATTCCGATTCCTTGCCGGTGGGGATGTACCGCAACATTTTCGATCCAAAGATGATCGGCCTGGAGCCATAGTTCGATCAGGCCGACCACTTCCCCTGCGACAATGGCGAGGTCAATGTCATGCTCACGGATGGCCTTAATAAAATCGGCCGTCATCGGAGTTGGTTCACGACCAATGACCGGAATCCATTTGGAATAGGCCGCGCGCACTATCTCACGCACCAATTCCGCTTCATTTTCTTCCGCTCGGCGGACCGAAAGGGCGACGTCAAGCGATTTGCTCATATAAACTCCTTGAAGCTCGGCTACCACTAACATGTGCAACATAGCAGGCTTTGCAGTTTTTCGACGAATTAACACCAGATTGGCACCACCAGTTTGACGTTGCAACTGCCAGATTACTGACACTGGATAAAATAACCAAAGTGTACAGTTGGGGGAGAAATGAGGTAAGAAGGCGTGCTAGCGGCCTAGCTTTTAGGATTGACTCGATAGTTGGGATCTCCCCGTTATCATCAAATTCAACAGGTAGGTAACGTCCGCTCCTCGCTCTTTGCGGATCTGTGCAAGTTACCTTCTGGGCATATTTTACGTTTTATTGCGCTCGAACAGAGGCTTCATTAATTGGAAAAATGGAAAATTAAATTTATGGCTAAGATCCAATACAACCTAACCCGTGGAAGCGATGTCATCCGTGATGGGATGTACCTCGAACTTTTTGAGGCTGGAACATCCCCGCTCCGGCAAATTGCTGAAGTCTTCTATTCCGATGTAACTCATGAGTTCTCTTTCTCTTGTTACGAAGGATGCATCCCTCTGGAAGAGATTGAAAAGCTCATTAACGAAGCTAAAAAATTGCTTCCGCCAGCAAAGCAGGAATCTTGATGGGCCTGAACATCTGCTGTGTGCCAGGAGCGGACATTGACGGCCTACTTATGTAGACTAATGAGTTTGAAACCTCTCAACTGATGTGGAATATTGTTTTATAAGGCTGAACTTCTTAGGCATGTACATGCCAGAGCATAGTTAGATAATTTGAGGTGAGTAATGGACGCCGTATCAGTTGACGAAAAAAAGACTGAATTATCTCTAGATAACAATGAGTTGTTAATTCTCTATTCAGCGTTGAATGAAGTTTGCAATGGTATTTCTGTACCTGAATTTGAAACTAGAATCGGGGCGTCAAAAGAAACCGCTTTTACGTTGTTAAATGATTTAGGGCGAATTTTAGATAAAGTCAGACTCTAGACAACTACTTCGTCAGCATGGGAATTAATGCCATCATTCCGTTCCTCGCTCACAGCGGACCTTAAGCTCAGTTATCTTGTCCACTGAGTGCCAAAAGCCGTCGTTGTTAAGATCAGTATGTGCTCATCAACGAGGTGCAGGTCAAAACCACGACATAAAGCGGGCAGGCGTGGCGGGGGTATGAGCGTGCACTCAAGCTAATTCTTCTCATTTTCTCTTCTCCGCAGCCCTCCGCCTTGCTTCAATCATATGGATATAAAACGAGTGGAACTCCTCGTCCTGCTTGGCAACCATTCCTGGGGGAAGTGATTTTCTTTCTTTATCCCATTGCAAGATCACCTCCTGACACTGCTTGTAGGCAGCATCAACTACCTCGGTTGCAGGCCGATCAGTGTCAATAAATGGTATTGTATGATTATTGAGGCAAATTGATACCGGGGTACCATATTGTTCAGCAAACACATTGCTGGAAATTAGCCCTGATGACACTAAAAGCACGCACTTAAGATTGCGAAATTTCCCCATAATACCAACGTGACCTGCTCCCCGTTGATTAATACACCACGATGTTAGTAATGTCTTCATAATGACCCGCTCCCCGTATGTGATCCATTCATAATCAGGAATAACCGGCTTCATGTTGGTTGTGTATTCTGGCAACCGGCAGACTTCTCAGCAAATTCTGACGGGGTCATCCAGCCCAGCGCAGAATGG
>NZ_JAFMOT010000159.1:0-70564 GCF_019049695.1 Rahnella perminowiae | reverse complement strand
CTATTAAATATAATTCTAACTTATGAAACGCAACCTGATGGAAATAGGAATTAGCATGAAAAAAATGAAACTGGCTGTTATTGCAGGTATCACGTTATTTCTTTCCGGCTGCGGGCCGGAGGAGAAAGATCAAACCAGTATTAAAATGTGGATTGCGCCTAATATTACTCAGGAAATGTATTGGGGTGAAGTTGTTAATGAATGGAACAGTAATCCGGCTCACCGAAAAGTGGAATTCACGCCAATACCGGCGGCGGGGAGCTCTGAAGAAGCCATTATGAATGCGCTGGCGTCAGGCACCGAACCCGATATCTCTACCAACATTTTTATCGGCTTCGCCAAACAGTTATCCGAACTTAAACAACTCAGTGACTACGGCAAAATGCCCGGATTTCAGGAACTGGTCGAAACCCGACATATGGGAAAAGCCGTGGCGTCATGGCAGTTCGAAGGGCAGCAAAATGTTATTCCGATTTATATCAGCCCGATCGTGTACTGGTGGCGCAGCGATCTGCTGGCAGCGCAAGGTTTTGATCATGTGCCGACCACCTATGATGAGGTTTATACCCTGTCAGAACAAATGACGAAAAATCAGAAAGGTTACAGTCTGCAAATCACCAGTGGCAAAAACTGGTGGGATCGCTGGTTCGACTTTATTCCGCTGTATTATGCCGCCTCGCAGGGGAGCCCGTACATTCAGGATCATAAAGCCAGCTTTGATAATGAAGCCGGACGCCAGACCCTCACCTTCCTCAATAAAATGTTTGCGAACAAATGGACCAGCTATGATTTCAGCGCCGCTGACGATCCGCTGGCGACCGGCGCGGTGCTGGGCGCGGTACGGGGTCCATGGGATATTGACCGCTATCAGAAGCAATTCCCCGACGTGTTAAAAACTATCCGTATCGGCCCGATGCTGACACTGACCGGCAAACCCGGCGTTTCTACAATGGCTGACAGCAAAGGGATCGTGATGTTCAGCACGTCAAAAGTGCAGGCCGACGCCTGGAAATTTATTCAATGGGTATACAGCGATCCGAAACATGACCGGCGCTGGCTGGAACTCACCGGAATGCCACCTGCCCGGGAAGATCTGCAAAGCAATGCGATTTTTGAAGAGTACCTGCAACAGCACGTACTGGTTAACGCCATTGCTTCTTATCTCCCAAAAGCGGTGCCTCCGGCACCGATCACGAAAACGGTGGAAGTCCAGCGGACGATGACCCAAATGATTGAAAAACTGGTTTTTAAAGGCAGCCTGATCCCCAGGGTCATTCAGGAGTCTTCCCAAGAGATCGACAAAACGCTGGGGCAGTAAGCGATGATAAAAATGAAAGAGTCATCAGTAGGGGGCCTTCTGGCCTCCACTTACCTCGGATACTCCCTGGTATTCTGGCTTTATCCGTTTATCTGGCTGGCGGTGCTGAGTTTGACTGACTGGAAATTTATCGGCATACCGTCTTTCAACGGAGTGAAGAATATTATTGCCGTCATGCAGAATCCTTTATTCTGGACGTCGGTTTATAATGTATTTAAATTTCTGGCTTACTATCTGCCGATTGTTTTTATTTCTTCATTATTGTTCGCTTTCGGGCTAAGAAAGATAAAATACGGTAAAGCATTTGTTGCCCTGAGTTTTCTGCTCGCCAATGTTTCATCCGGCGTGGCGTATTCTATCGTATTTTCTAAACTGTTCAGTGAAACGGGGCCAATAAATACATTTCTGATGGGTTTATTAGGTATTAATATCCCGTGGTTTACTCATCCGGATTTCGCCATGTTATCTATAGCCCTTATTGTCACCTGGAAATTCGTCGGCTATTACGGCCTGATCTTTTATTCCGGACTGATTACTATCCCTAAAGATATTTACGATGCCGCCGAACTTGATAAAACCACAGGTATCGGAAAAATATGGCATATCACTTTACCTCTGATGAATGCTCAGATCGTCATGGTACTGGTGCTTGCGATCACGGTGGCGTTCAGTATTTTCACCGAACCCTATCTCATCACCGGCGGTGGCCCGCTGGAAAGCACCACCACGCCCATGGTGGTCATGTACGAAGCCGCCTTCCGGCAGATGCAGCCGAGCTGGGCCGCAACCATGTCAATTATTGTCGCTCTGTTCAGTTTTTCCCTGATCTGGATATTGCGCCGATGTCTGGAAAAGAAAATCGAGATCGTATGATGAAGACAAACTCTGCGGGTATGTTAACTGCCCCACCTTCTCAGAAATTTCAGGTGAAAAGAACCATCAGTTCCGTGATGATCCACGCGCTGATGTTTGCGCTGGCCATCACCTGGCTATACCCTTATTTATGGATGTTAATCGGTTCATTTAAAAATACGGCCGATATATATACGACATCTCTTTTTTCCGGCCCGCTGTCATTCAATAATTACACTTTCCTTTTCGATGGCACCGGTAAAGCAGAAAAGCCCTTCCTGCGGACATTGTTTAATTCCCTCTTCATTACTTTAACCATCACGGTGTGCGTCACGCTGACTTCCTGTTTAATAGGATATGCTCTGGCTAAAATGGAATTTAAAGGCCGGGACATTTTCAAAAACCTGCTCATCCTGCAAATGGTTTTTCCGGCTTTCATGTTTATTATCCCCCATTTCGTGCTAATGCGTGAGCTCGGAATGATTAATTCTTATGGTGCTCTTATTTTACCCTTCATCATGAATGGCTGGGGCATTTTTATGATTTCACAAAGTTTTAAAGGCACACCTAATGACTATATTCATGCTGCAAGATTAGATCATGCCGGCCTTATCAAAATATTGCTTCATGTCATGTTGCCCCTCAACAAATCTATTCTGGCCATCGTCGCGATTTTTACCTTTACCAGCGCCTGGGACAATTTCCTCTGGCCGCTGATTGTCATGCAGGACGCCAATAAAATGCCGCTTTCCGTTCTGCTGGCAACGTTCAGTAAATCATATGGCGTGTATGTCGGCCCGGTTCTGGCAGGTTCGGTGGTGCAAACCCTGCCGATCGTCGTTTTGTTTATCCTCTTCAGGAAGCATTTCCTGGAAGGGATGTCGCTTTCACTTAAATAACAGGTCTGAATGATGAACAACCTGAAAACAGGGCAGGACCGGGTATTTTATCAGGTGTATTTACCCTCATTTTGCGACGGTAACGCTGACGGATTGGGCGATTTTCAGGGCCTGATTTCTAAACTGGATTATCTGGCTGATCTGGGCATTGGCGGCATCTGGATCACGCCTTTTTATCCGTCTCAGCTGGTGGATAATGGCTACGACATCAGCGATCACTGCGATGTTGATCCGCGCTTTGGCACCTTAGACCTTTTCGATGAACTGATCGCAGCTTGTCATCAACGCGATATTTTGCTGGTGATCGACGTGGTGATGAACCACGTTTCGGACCAGCATCCGTGGTTTCAGGCGGCCCTCCGTCAGCCGGACAGCCCTTTCCGTGACTTCTTTTTCTTTCGTGAAACAACCAACAACTGGACTTCTTTCTTCGGCGGTTCAGCCTGGACGCAGGAACCCGGCAGGACAACCTGTTATTACCATAAATTCTCGCCTCAGCAGGTGTGCCTGAACTGGTCAAATCCTGCCGTGGAACAGGAGATTAAAAAAATCCTCGATTTCTGGATTGCACGCCACGTCGATGGTTTTCGTTTTGATGTGATTAATTTTCTGACCACTGATGGCATCGGTGAAGATCACCACCCCGTTGAGGCAGATGAAGAACCGCCTCATGAGAAGGATATTAATCAACCCGGCGTGCTCAATGTCGTGAGACGGCTATGCCACCATATCCGCACACACGGGGAATTCCTGCTGATTGGTGAAGTAGGCAGTGAGGTATTGCCGGTGATGGCGCCTTATCAGGGAGCCGGGTTACTGGATGTGGTGTTTAATTTCAATCTCGGCAGCCAGAAAGTCTTTGATATCGAGGAAATTTTCGCTCAATTGCAGGCGATGGAAACCCTGCTTCCCGGCTTACCCACACTGTTTTTCTCCAGCCATGATATGCCACGCATGATCAGCCGTTTCGGTGAATCATCCCGCGATATTCGCCGCGCAGTGGCGGTTTTCGCCCTGCAAATGACTGCCCGTGGCTTGCCCTTCATCTTCCAGGGTGAAGAAATTGGCATGACTGATTTGGTGCCGCAGAATTTGCAGCAGATGCGGGATATTCAGGGTGTCACTCAATACCACACCGCTATTTCACAGGGCATGAATGATAAGCAAGCACTTACTTATGCATTGCCGTTCTGCCGGGATGCCTCCCGTTTACCGGTTCCCTGGACGCCAGCAGATGCCCGTGAAGATCAGATTAATGCTGAAAGTGAGAGTGAGTGCTCACAATCAATTTTAAATCTATATAAGGCGCTGATTAATATCAGAAATATTCACCCTTCCCTTCAGCGTGGTGACTATCAGTTTCTCAGATTGTTTAAACAATGCCTGATTTTCCGCCGCAGTCTGGGCGCGGAGTGCGTGGAAGTCATGATCAATTTCGGCCCTTCTGTCATCAACACGGGCTTTGGCGACGGCAATACAGTCCTGTTCGGCCCGGATGAGCCATTGCTGGAGAAAAATCACATTCTTATCAAAAAGGTAAACCATGAAAATGCTCAGAAATAAAAAAAATCCGCTGTTAACGCCAGCTGATGTTGCACCCTCTCAGCCCGGATGGAAGGTCGATTGTGTTTTTAATGCAGGCGTGTGTACGTATCAGGGAGAAACCCTGCTGCTGCTCCGGGTCGCAGAAAGCGTGATTTCAACTGACCCCGGTTGTCTGGAAGTGCCGCTGTTGCTGAACCACGAAAATGGCTGGCAGGCAGGCACCAAACGTTTTCGCCTGGATGATCCGGCTTACGATTTCACTGATCCCAGAATAATTGCGCTAAACGCTGACCCTTCGGTTGTCTGGCTGACTTCCATGTCGCATCTGCGGCTGGCGCGCAGTCATAATGGCGAAGATTTTATTGTTGATGCTCAGCCATTTTTGACCGCTGATACCCAATATGAGCAATTTGGTTGTGAAGATCCGCGAATTACCCTGATCGACGGTGTTTATTACATCAACTATTCGGCCATTTCGCCGTATGGCATTTCCACCGCACTGGCGACGACCACCGATTTTATCACTGTAGAAAAACAGGGCGTGATTTTCTGCCCCGATAACCGTGATGTTTGCTTCTTCCCGGAAAAAATTAACGGTAAATATCAGGCGCTGACCCGCCCATCGCCTAAACATTTTGGTAAGCCGGAGATCTGGATTTGTGAGTCCCCGGATATGGTGCACTGGGGCAATCATCGTCATCTGCTGGGCAGTACTTCCGGCGACTGGGATGCGCTGAAACTGGGCGGCGGCGCACCGCTGATAAAAACGGTGCGCGGCTGGTTGCAGATTTATCATGGTGTAGATAAAGACCAGCGTTATTGCCTCGGCGCGATGCTGCTCGACCTGAATAATCCGTTCAACATCCTCGCCAAGTCTTCAGTACCGCTGTTACAGCCGGAAGCGATTTATGAAAAAGAGGGATTTTTTGGCAACGTGGTGTTCACCTGCGGCGCCTTGCTGGAACAGGAGATGCTGAAAATTTATTATGGGGCAGCCGATGAGTGCATTGCGCTGGCAACAATGCCGCTCAATGCTTTGTGGGGGCATCTCGGCCTGCCAGCGTGAGTGTGGCAGAAATTCACGGCAACGGCGGATAAAAACAGCCTCGACACCGGCACGTTAGGCTTCAGCGACATCGGTAATAAAGCGGCAGATGCAGATCCCAAAGCAGAGTGGAAACCCTGCTTTGGTTTACCGCAGATTAACGCTCTTCGGACAAATACATCTTACGCAGGTAATGCGGCACGGCGTCATCAGCATTGGAACCGATGATCTCAGCATCCGGCATCGCCGCCTTCAGGCGCGGCAATGATCCGCTCATCAGACACCCTTTACCGGCCATGGTCAGCATTTCCAGGTCATTCAGCCCGTCACCAAAAGCGATGCAATCTTTCAGGGAATAGCCCATCAGTTTGGAGACATATTCCAGCGCATGGCCTTTTGATACGCCGCCTGCCATCACTTCCAGACACACCGGCAGTGAGAAACTGACGTTCACACGGTCGCCCCATCGCGCATTGATAGCTTCTTCCAGCGGCAGCAGTTTTTCGTGATCTTCACAGGTGAAATACACTTTGCAGATGCCATCGGTTTCCAGCAAACCCGGTTCATACAGTTTGTATTTAAAAACGGATTCACGGAAGAAATCATCCTGATCGGCACGGTCACGGTTCATGTACCAGTCATCATTGCGGTAAACGTTGGTCAGAATATCCGGGTTATTGTGCATGATACCGAACAAATCTCTGGCGATGTCTTCATCCAGATTGTGCGAGAAAATCAGTTCGCCATCGGTGTTATGCACACGCGCACCGTTGGAGGTGATCATGTACGCACTGATTTCCAGATTGTCGCGCATCTGCGCCACATCGATATGGTGACGCCCGGTGGCGAACACGAAATGCACGCCGCGCCGGGTCAGCAGTTTCAGCGTCTCTTTGGCGAACGGGGTCAGGGTATGATCA
The DNA here is from genome assembly GCF_019049695.1 of Rahnella perminowiae. Lineage (NCBI taxonomy): Bacteria > Pseudomonadati > Pseudomonadota > Gammaproteobacteria > Enterobacterales > Yersiniaceae > Rahnella > Rahnella perminowiae. The sequence continues at coordinate 63,985 of NZ_JAFMOT010000159.1, read as the reverse complement.
GGTGATAGCAGTGTGCCATCTAAATCGGAAGCAACAACATGGTACATAGCGTTAGGTTCTAACCTCTGATGGAGTTGTGCGCGGCGAACCGCGGATTAATGCTGTCGCGCAAAAAAGCGCATGATAGCGTCCAGCGCCTGTGCCCTCAGGTCGTCCCGTTCAAACAGGATCTCATGGCGCGCGCCTTCGATGACCAGCGGTTTTTCCCCTTCACAGGGGTGCCCCGCAACAGCCATGGCCTGACAAAAAGCAAGATGGGACCGGTTATCCACGACACGATCTTCGCTCGCCTGCAATAACAAAACAGGAGTGGTGATTTTTTCGGCTTCTTTCAGGATATGCATCCCCGCCTCAATCCCTTCACGCACCCAGTGATAGGTTGGCCCGCCGACCTGCAACTCAGGGTAATCGGCATAAAAACGCAGATTACGGCGATAACGTTCGCGGCTGTGGGTCAGACGGTTGACCACAAAGGGTAACGGTCGCCAGTGGCCGGTACCGAGCGCATAACCGTCACGGCGCAGCGGGCGATTCTCCGCCCAGTTGAGGATCCGGCGTGAAATCCAGCCCGGCATCGGCAAATAAATGCCCGTCATCGGAGCGAGTAGTGCCGCTGCATCAAACCTGCCCGGATTTTTCGCCAGAAACAGCGCCAGAATTGCCCCTCCCATGGAGTGTGCCAGCGCGAACTTTTTCGCGTACTGACGTGGGGCAATCTCCAGTTGATAAAAGCTTTCGAAATCCCCGACATAATCGTCAAAGTGATTAACGTGCCCGCAGTGTGGATCATCGAGCATACGCCCGGAACGCCCCTGGCCACGATGATCAACAATCATGACATCATAACCACAATGGAATAAATCGTAGGCCACTTCAGGATATTTTACGTAGCTTTCTATACGCCCGGGTGACACCACGATGACTTTATCATGCTCCGGGGAACAGAACCGGACGTAGCGGATCGGAACGTCGTCAATGCCGCAAAACTCGGCTTCTTCGCGTGTACGCCAGAAATCCAGCAAAGGTCCGGTCGCAAAGGCGGAAAACTCCTTCTCTCGGGTTAACCACTTGGCAAAATTCACAGGCATTCATTGATCCAAAGTCGTCAGGCAGGAAGGAGGAAAGTGTTATTTGTGAGTTATAGCGCAATTATAAACAATGGCGTATTGTGCCATAAAACAACCTAAAACGTATTCAGGGAGTCTCGCAATGACACTGGACTGGTGGTTAACCTACCTGCTCACCACTTCTATTTTAAGTTTATCCCCCGGTTCCGGTGCCATTAACACGATGAGTACAGGCATCAGCCACGGCTATCGCGGGGCGGTGGCGTCAATCGCCGGGTTACAACTCGGTTTATCCATCCACATCGTGCTGGTCGGTATCGGGCTGGGTGCTCTGATTTCCTCATCGCTGATGGCCTTTGAAATTCTCAAATGGCTGGGTGCAGCGTACTTAATCTGGCTGGGTATTTGCCAGTGGCGCTCTGCCGGGGCGATTGATCTGAACGCGCTCGCCAGCAGTATGCCGCGCCGTCGTTTATTCAAACGCGCTATTCTGGTGAACCTGACCAATCCTAAAAGCATTGTGTTTCTGGCCGCGTTGTTCCCGCAGTTTATCATTGCGCACCAACCTCAGGCTGCACAATACGTGGTACTGGGCGTGACCACGGTCGTTGTCGACATCATTGTGATGATCGGTTACGCCACGCTGGCCACCCGCATCGCCGGTTGGGTGAAAGCCCCGAAACAAATGCAGTTGCTGAACCGTATTTTCGGCTCACTGTTTATGCTGGTGGGTGTGTTGCTGGCGAGTGCCAGAAAGGTTTAACACCGCAGAATGCAAAAAGGGTCCGGCATCAACCGGACCCTTTTTATGTGCAAAATGCGTTAATTAACGATTCATGATAAGCGCAACACCAAAACCTGCAAATACCACGCCCGCCACGCCATCAATCCATTTCGCTAAACGCTGGTATCCACGACGCATTTTCGGCAGGGCAAAAACCAGCGCCACGAGTGAAAACCAGGCCAGGGTTTCCACTACGATCAGCAGAAATATGCCCAGACGCTCGCCACCGCTGACACTGTCGCCAACGAACATGGAGAATACGCTGCCGAAATAAATCACGGCTTTAGGGTTCGAAAGATTGGTCAGTAACCCGCGCATAAAAGTACGACCACGGGCAGGCAATGCCACCGGTGTTTCATCGCCATTCTGCTTTTTAGCCCGTGCTGATTTCAGCAACTGCCAGCCCATCCAGCACAGATACAATCCGCCGCCGACGGTAATAATCTGATGCAGCCAGGCCATTTTTTGCAGAATCAGATGCAACCCCATCAGCGCAACGGCTGCCCACACCAGTACCCCCAGTGTAATACCAATCACGCCCATCATGGCTTCTTTACGCGACCGGCTGGCAGCCGTTTGTGAGACAAAGAAGAAGTCCGGCCCCGGACTCATCAGCGCGATCAGATGAACCATCGCAACCGTCAGAAATAGCATCAGCATGATTAACTCTCTGTGTTATGTGTAGGAAACAGAATTCTTATTCGTCGCCGTTATCGATGTGATCACGGATCATCGCCATAAAGGGCCGGCCGAATTTCTCCAGCTTACGCTGACCGACACCGGTGATGTCCAGCAAATCGCTGGCGCTGACCGGCAGATGTTCAGCCATTTCCAGCAACGTGGTGTCGTTAAATACCACGTACGGCGGTACATTGTTGTCATCTGCCAGTGACTTACGCAGTTTGCGTAATTTGGCAAACAGCTTGCGATCGTAATTTCCGCCATAGGTTTTCTGGCTGGCATTGCTTTTAATTTTGAGCGTTTGAATACGCGGCACCGCCAGTTGCAACGGGATTTCACCACGCAAAACCGGACGCGCCGATTCCGTCAGTTGTAAGGCCGAGTGCATGGCGATATTTTGCGTAATCAGTCCAAGATGAATGAGCTGGCGCACCACGCTGGTCCAGTGCTCGGTGCTGTGTTCTTTGCCGATGCCGTACACGCTCAGTTTTTCGTGGCCGTATTCACGGATACGCTGGTTGTTCGAACCGCGCAGCACTTCGACGACATAACCTAAGCCAAAACGTTGCCCGACGCGCGCAACGACTGACAGCGCCTTTTGCGCATCCAGCAAACCGTCGTAGCGTTTTGGCGGGTCAAGACATACATCGCAGTTACCGCAGGCATTCTGTTTACCTTCGCCAAAATAGTTAAGCAGTACCAGACGGCGGCAGGTTTGAGCTTCGGCAAAGGCGTTCATGGCATTCAGCTTATGACGTTCAACGTCCTGTTGCGCACCCGCCGGTTTCTCTTCCAGACAGCGCCGCAACCACGCCATATCGGCCGGATCGTAAAGCAGCACCGCTTCGGCAGGCAGGCCGTCACGTCCTGCTCGCCCCGTTTCCTGATAATAAGACTCGATGGTGCGCGGAATATCGAAGTGCACGACAAAACGCACGTTAGGTTTGTTGATGCCCATCCCGAAGGCCACGGTGGCGACCACAATTTGCAGGTCGTCACGCTGGAAACCTTCCTGGACACGGGCACGGGTGTCGTTATCCAGCCCTGCGTGATACGCCCCCACGCTCAGCCCGCGGCTTTGCAGACGGGCGGCGGTGTCTTCGACTTTGGCCCGGCTGTTACAGTAAATAATGCCGCTTTTTCCGCGCTGGTCCTGCACGAAACGGATCAGCTGATCGAGCGGTTTAAATTTTTCTACCAGTGTGTAACGGATATTCGGGCGATCGAAACTGCTAACCTGAATCAGCGGATCGTTCAGTTCCAGCAGGCGGACGATATCATTACGGGTCGCTTCGTCGGCGGTTGCCGTCAGGGCAATCACCGGCAATTGCGGATAACGCAGTTTCAGCTGTCCGAGTGCGCGGTATTCCGGGCGGAAATCATGGCCCCATTGGGAAATACAGTGCGCTTCATCCACGGCAAGCATCGCCGGGTTCCACTGTTGCAGCTGTTCGAGGAAATCGCCCATCATCAGGCGTTCCGGCGCGATATACAGCATTTTGATACGCCCCGCACGGCAACCGGCCATGACGTCAAGTTGCTGCTCACGGGTTTGCGTTGAGTTCAGGCAGCCGGCTTCAACGCCTGCAGCCATCAGTTGGTCGACCTGATCTTTCATCAGCGAGATGAGCGGCGAAACGACCAGCGTCAGACCGTCCATCACCAGAGCGGGAATTTGATAGCACAGCGATTTACCGCCGCCTGTTGGCATCACGACCAGGCAATCCCGGCCAGAAATGGCGGTATTGATGATGGTTTGCTGGCCTGGTCTGAATTGCTGATAGCCGAAGGTATCGCGTAATACCTGATGAGCCAGCTCTTCTTTGTTTATCACTGCCGCCGTAGACACTCAATTCCCCAACTGTTCAAACCACCCGGCTAAACCCTAAAGCCGCCGGGGCTGTACTGCACCGACATAATATACCCTAAATAATTCGGGATGCAGCCAACGCAACTGCAACCGGAAGTATGGCGGAATTACATGATGTCGTTAAGCATAATACCCACACCGATACGGGTCTGCTTATGGTTATAGTCAATCAATGACTCGCCGTAACCACTGAATACCTGAGTATAGAAACGAACCTGTTTAGTAATAGGATAGCTCCAGCCGGTAGTCGCACCGCCGTAGCCGGTATTCCAGTTGTAACGGCTTTCCACGCTGAATACGCTGTCACCCCAGGCATAACCGACTTTCAGACGGTAATACCCCATGTATTTGGTGATGTCGGGATTGTCATCATTTTTGTCGCTTTCCGGAATGCGATACCAGGGTTTGAGATCAACCTGCCAGTTGCCATTCTGCGCCATAAAACGGGCGTACACGCGGTTCCAGCTGCGGGAGGTCGGATCTGAGCGGCCGTTAGACTGATGGCTGACACCATATTCCGCTTCGCGCAGTGTCCAGCCGAGAAAATCGTAATCCGTCGCCCAGGCCAGGAAAAACTGTGGCTCGTAGTTAGTCTCACGGAAAGGTGAAGATTGCCCGCTGTTGGAAAGCTGCCAGAACGATTTTTGCGTGTAAGACGCGCCGAGAACTGAGTTATCCCCCGCAATTCCTCGCCATAACGGGAACGCCAGGCTGAGCTGGAACGCCACTTCATCATGACGTGCTTTATCTGCCCAGTCGTAAGACTGAATGGCTTTTTTGTTAATATTGCTGGTATCAGTATAAATCAGGTAGTTCGGCTCGTAAGGATATAACGTGAACGGGTTGTCGTGCTCCTGCAACATATTCGCAATAATACTTCCGCGTACAGCAGGTTTATCATGCACTTCCTGCACTGTGGCCTCTGCGGCGTGTCCCAGCATTGGCATCGCCAGCATGGCGGCTCCGACAGCCCAATTTTTACGCATTATTCCTTACCCTCACCCTAAAGTTATCGACTCATTATGTTTGAAAATATGCCTTCTGCCCCGCCAATCCTGCGCTGACTAAATCCGCAAATCTCAAAGCAGGGCATTTTACACACAAATACATTTCTACATGAGTATTGAATACATTTATCCTTCGCAGTATAGAAATCCTTCTTACCCGCACCTAAAATCAACACTTCGTTAACTTTTTCAGCGAACATGCTGTCCACACGTTTTCGTCAGGAATTCATTCATGTCTGCTTCATCCCTCAGTCACGAGGCTGCCCTGCAACTGATCGGCAATATTTTCGTTTACGATATGCCGTTTAACCGCGAACTGGGTCTCGAGCTGAAACGTCTCGACTGTGATTATGCTGAACTCAAATTCACCAATCAGCCCAAGCTGGTGGGTAACGCAGCGCAAAAAATCTTACATGGCGGCGTGATTGCTGCCGTGCTGGATGTCGCAGCTGGCCTGGTCTGCGTAACCAGTTCGCTGATCCGCCGTGATAAACCTGATCACCCGTTGCTGGAAGCCGAAATGCGCCAGCGTTTATCCAAAATGGGCACTATCGATTTACGCGTTGATTACCTGCGTCCGGGCCGTGGCGACTATTTTATTGCCTCGGCCAGCCTTATCCGCGCCGGAAACAAAGTCTCCGTGGCACGCGTCGATTTGCACAGCGACACGGGAATTCATATCGCGACCACCACGGCGACATATATGGTGGGCTGAGATCAGGTAAACTTCGCTCCTTTCCCTACTTTTTTCAGGTATCCACATGGACGCACATCGTACCCGGCAAGGTGTTATTTTTGCCTTTATCGCCTATCTGATCTGGGGGATCGCACCGGCGTATTTCAAACTCATCAAACAGGTTCCGGCGGATGAAATTCTCACTCACCGTGTGATCTGGTCATTCTTCTTCATGTTAGTACTGCTGTCTGTCAGCCGCAGCTGGGGAGACGTCCGCCAGGTATTCGCGCAACCTAAGAAAGTCGGTATGTTACTGATCACTGCCCTGCTTGTCGGTGGGAACTGGCTGATTTTCATCTGGGCGATTAATCATAATCACATTCTGGAAGCGAGCCTTGGCTACTTTATCAATCCGCTGGTGAATGTGGTGCTCGGCATGCTGTTTTTGCGCGAAAGATTCCGGAATTTGCAATGGTTTGCCGTGGCGCTGGCATTTGCCGGGGTGATGGTCCAGGTGTGGATATTTGGCTCCGTGCCGGTCATCGCAATCGGGCTGTCCCTGACGTTCGCGTTCTACGGCCTGCTGCGTAAAAAAATCGGCGTGGATTCACAAACCGGGATGCTGATTGAAACTCTCTGGCTGCTGCCGGTGGCCGGGATTTATCTGTTCTTTATCGCCCACAGCCCGACCAGCAATCTGGCGGCGAATCCGTGGTCTCTGGATCTGCTGCTGATGGCGGCCGGGATTATTACCACCATTCCGTTGCTGTTCTTTACCGCCGCGGCGGCCCGTCTGAAACTGTCTACGCTGGGGTTTTTCCAGTATCTCGGGCCCACGCTGATGTTCCTGCTGGCCGTGGTGTTTTACGGTGAAACCGTCAACACTTCGCAACTTATCACCTTCGGCTTTATCTGGGCAGGCCTGCTGTGCTTTATCAGCGACGCGCTCTATACGCAGGGCCGTTTACGACGAGGAAGAAGCGGACACCGCGCTGCGTGAGATAAAGCGCGCCATCGCGGGACCGGTTATCAGAATGGTGATCAGACGCAATGTCTGCATTGCCATCACAAACCCTAAATCTGCATGGCTGCCTGCCGCAATAATCGCCACCGTGTCCAGCCCGCCCGGGCTGGTCGCCAGGTAGGCCGTCAGCATATCCACCCCCAGCAGTTTGGTCAGCGCCCATGCCATGCCGCCGCAAATCAGCATCAGGCCGATAACCGAGGCAATCATTTGCGGCAGAGTACGCAGTGCCAGTTTGAAAATAGGTCGCGTGAACCGCAGCCCGACACTCCAGCCAATCAGCGTATAAGCTATCGCCAGCAACCATTCAGGCACTTCTAACGAGACGGTTCCGGTGGAATGCAAAACCGCGCCGGCAATGGCCGGAAGTAACAGGGCGCCGGAAGGAATACGCAACCGTGGTCCCAGCCAGACACCGGCCAGTGCCAGAAATACTGTCACAAAGAAACGCCAGGTCAGCGGCGGAAACCAGACTACCGCCGCCGCCAGCGATGCACTGTCGCCCATTGCCATGCGGGCAACAAATGCGGCGGCGGTGGCGACAAACAGCACGCGCAGATATTGCATGAACGCGACCAGACGCACATCTGCACCGAAATCACCGGCCATGGCGACCATGGCACTGGCGCCGCCAGGTGATGAGCCCCAAGCGCCGGTAGGGCCAGGCAACTGACTAAAACGCACCAACAGCCAGCCCGAAAGACCGCTGGCGAGCAACGTGGCCACCAGTACCATCAGCACCAGCGGCCAGTCGTTGAGTAACGGTGGCAGAATCGAAGGCGACAGGCTTTGCGCAATCATGCAGCCCAAAACGCCCTGCGATATTTTGAAAAACAGCGGATGAATACGCACGCTGGCCCCCGTCAGCCCCATGACGACGCCGACAATCATCGGCCCGAGCAGGAGGGCGGCAGGAACGTGGAAGGTTTGAAAAATAATGCCCAGCATCAGCGAGGAAGCCACGAGGATGACCCACTGGCCCGCCGGAGCCACCCTTTCCATCAACATGGTCGGTTACAACCAGTTTTTACGTTTGAAATACAGATAAGGCGCCAGTCCGGCGAGGATCATCAGCGCAATCGCCCCCGGATAACCGAATGACCATTTCAGTTCCGGCATGAATTCGAAGTTCATCCCGTAACTTGAAGCCACCAGCGTTGGCGGCAGGAAGACCACTGAAACCACCGAGAAGATCTTGATGATACGGTTCTGTTCGATGTTGATAAAGCCCATCGCCGCCTGCATCAGGAAGTTCACCTTCTGGAACAGGGACTCGTTGTGTGGCAGCAGGGATTCGATATCGCGTAACACTTCACGCGCCTGCTCCAGTTGCCCTGCCGGTAAGCGGGCTTTACGTACCAGAAAGTTCAGCGCGCGCTGAGTATCCATCAGACACAAACGCACTTTCCAGCCGATATCTTCCAGCTCGGCCAGTGTGGAAAGCGCAGCGTCATATTCATCGCCCTGATGCCCTTCCATGATCACACGGCTGAGTTTTTCCAGATCGCTGTAGATATTTTCGATTTCATCTGCCAGCTGTTCGATTTTAGTTTCGAACAAATCCAGCAGCAGTTCATAGGCGTTACCATCAACCAGCGTCTGATTGCGGGCACGCATACGGTAGAGACGAAATGCCGGTAATTCGCGTTCACGCAGGGTATACAGACGCCCTTCACGCACGGTAAATGCGACGGTACTGTTACCGGCATGATCTTCGGCATCTTCATAATAAAAGAAGGAGTGAATGTGCAGGCCGTCTTCGTCTTCAAAGAAACGTGCAGAAGCTTCGATGTCGTCCAGTTCAGGACGCGTCGCCAGGCTTTGTCCTAATTCACTTTGAACGCGCTCACGTTCCAGATCATCGGGTTCGACCAAATCCACCCACAATGAGGTTTTGAGATCGTCTGACTCGTCCAGCTCTAAACGGGATAAGCGGCTGTTTTCTAATTTAAAAGCACTCAGCATGTGCCCGTTCTCCCAAAAATGACAGAAAGTGGACAACGCGTTGAAGCACAGAAAATCACGGGATGAAAAGTGTCACCGGCGTAATTCAGACCAAATTCAGATCTGACTCACAGCGACAGAACGGGGGTCGCTGACAACCACTAAGGCCATCAGCAAAGAGGAGGGCCTTAGAAGTGGTACCTGACAAACAGGTTATTGAGCCAGTATCTACTGGGTGTGTCCAAGGCGAAGTTCCTCATTGATAATAGTGCGCGCATGTTACGCCGGGAGTAAAAAGACTGTCAACCGCGAACAAATCTATTCTGGCAACATTTATGCATAAATTTCAGGCGGTGTGGATAACCTTTGCTGACTTATGCCGGCGGTTTTTTTTGCTACACTCAGGCACCGGATTTCCCCGTTTCCCTAGCTTCTCAGGCAGAGACTGAAATGATTAAACAAATAAACCAGGACACGCTGTGTGATCTGATCACCAAAGCCACCCACTCGCCGCGTCAGCGTCAGAATCTGAATATTCATCCTGCGCCTGAAGATGACGTGCAGCGTCTGGCCATCGCGATGGAGCCCGGTACTTATGTGCGCATTCACCGCCATCCGCACACCTGGGAAATGCTGACGGCGCTGCGTGGCCGCTTTCTGGTACTGATTTACGATAACAGCGGCAAAGTCACTGACCGCCTGTGGCTCGGTGCCGAAACCCTTCTGCTGGAAATCCCGGCCAATACCTGGCACAGCGTGCTATCCCTCGACGAAGGTGGCGTGATTTTTGAAGTGAAACACGGCGCGTATCAGCCGGTGCAGGAACAGGATTATCTTCCGGGCACCCCGCCGGAGGGCGACGAAGGCGTAAAAGAAACGCTGGAATGGTATGCGAAAGCCGAAGTGGGTGAAACTTTTAGCCTCTGATACTCTGTCGGGCAAGCGTCAGCGGCGCAGCGAGGTTGAGTCCGGCCAGCGCGGAGACACCGGAATGGACACGTAGTCCATGAGGATGTCGAGCACTGCCCGGACTCAAGATCGCAAGTAAGCTAGCTTGCGGCTTCGAGGCGGGCGTAGGCGGCGACCAGCCACTTAATCCCTTCGCCCGGAAACGCCACTTGTAACCGACTGTGTTCGCCACTGCCTTCCATATTGACGATGGTACCTTCGCCGAATTTAGGGTGCATAACGCGCTGGCCGAGTTTAAAGCCGGTATCGCTGACGCTGGTAGGCGTGCCGACGCTGCGGTTGCTCATCGGGCGTGATACGTTGGCGCGCATCCTGACTTCTTCGACACAGTCTTCCGGCAATTCGCCGACAAAACGTGACGGACGGTGAGACACTTCCTTACCGTATAAACGGCGGGTTTCCGCGTAGGTCAGGGTCAGTTTTTGCATGGCGCGGGTGACGCCGACGTAGGCCAGACGGCGTTCTTCTTCCAGACGCCCGCCTTCTTCCAGCGACATCTGGCTCGGGAACATGCCTTCTTCCATCCCGACGATAAACACCTGCGGGAACTCCAGTCCTTTCGCCGAGTGCAGCGTCATCAGCTGCGTGGCGTCCTGATTGGCGTCCGCCTGCCCTTCACCCGCTTCGAGGGCTGCATGGGACAGAAACGCCTGCAACGGCATCAGATCTTCATCTTCATCCTGATAGCTGAACTGGCGCGTCGCTGTCACCAGTTCCTCTAAGTTTTCGATGCGCGCCTGACCTTTCTCGCCTTTTTCCTGCTCATACATGATGAACAGGCCGGAATCTTTGATCACCCGGTCAGTCTGCACATGCAGCGGCATATCTGACGTTTCATGCGCCAGAGCGTCAACCAGCTCAGTAAAGCGTTGCAGTGAAGACGCCGCACGGCCTGCCAGCACTTTTTCCTGCAACAGCGCACGTGTGGCCTGCCACATAGTCAACTGACGATCACGCGCCGTCTGGCGCACCACATCCAGCGTACGGTCGCCGATGCCGCGCGTTGGCGTATTCACCACGCGTTCAAAAGCGGCATCGTCATTACGGTTCGACATCAGGCGCAGATACGCCAGCGCATCTTTGATTTCCTGACGGTCAAAGAACCGCTGGCCGCCGTAGATGCGGTAAGGCATCGCCATTTGCAATAACGCTTCTTCGAGTACACGTGACTGGGCATTACTGCGATAAAGAATGGCGCAATCTTTCAGTGCACCGCCGTTGTCCTGCCAGGTTTTGATGCGGTTAACCACAAAGCGCGCTTCATCCAGTTCGTTGAATGCGCAATACAGCGAAATCGGTTCGCCTTCGCCGTCTTCAGTCCACAGGTTTTTCCCCATACGACCATTATTGTTTTCAATCAGCGAGTTGGCGGCTTTAAGAATGGTACTGCTCGAACGGTAGTTCTGTTCCAGACGGATGGTTTGCGCATTCGGGAAATCTTTCAGGAAACGCTGGATGTTTTCAACCTGCGCACCACGCCAGCCGTAGATCGACTGATCATCATCACCCACGATCATCACATTATTGTTATCGCCGGCCAGCAGGCGGATCCAGGCGTACTGAATGCTGTTGGTGTCCTGAAATTCGTCCACCATCAGGTTGGTAAAACGTTCGCGGTAATGCTGCAGGATATGCGGCTTGTTCAGCCAGAGCTCGTGGGCGCGCAGCAACAGCTCAGCGAAATCGACCAACCCGGCACGGTCACAGGCTTCCTGATAAGCCTGATAAATACGCAGCCAGGTCGCTTCAACCGGGTTGTTGTAAGTTTCGACATGCTGCGGACGCAGACCTTCGTCTTTTTTGCCGTTGATGTACCACATCGCCTGACGCGGCGGCCATTGTTTCTCGTCGATGTTCAGCGCTTTGATCAGGCGCTTGATCAGACGTATCTGGTCGTCACTGTCGAGGATCTGGAAATCCTGCGGCAGGTTGGCATCCAAATGGTGTGCACGCAGTAAACGGTGTGCAAGACCATGGAAGGTACCGATCCACATGCCCCCCTGACTGGTGCCAATCAGCTGGTCGATACGGTGGCGCATTTCTGCCGCCGCTTTGTTGGTGAAAGTGACCGCCATAATAGAATACGGTGAGCACTTTTCTACCGCCAGCAACCATGCAATGCGGTGCACCAGCACGCGGGTTTTGCCACTGCCTGCCCCGGCCAGTACCAACAGATTGCAGCGCGGCGCGGCCACGGCTTCACGTTGTTTTTCATTCAGGCTGTCGAGCAGGTCAGAAACGTCCATAGGCACCGTTTGTCAGGATGAGAAAAGCACTCACACGAATATTATCGCTGCGAATGCATTTCTACTGTGAATTTATACAGAGTAATTTAAGGAGGGATTATAGCAATGCTGTCAGCGATGCCAACTGCGAAATCTCAATATGCGGTAACAGACGGGCATCTTTAATGTGCATCAGGTCGCCTTCGCGCAAATTAATCCAGCATGATTGCATACCGCAACGCACCGACCCTGCGACGTCTGTCGTCAGATCATCGCCGACGTGAAGGATGTTTTCCAGCGGAATATCCAGCTTCATCGATGTTTTTTTATACATGTCGGCGTACGGTTTTGCGCGGCCATGATCACCCGCCCGCAGCGTAAACTGGAAATATTGTGACAAACCAAATGCCGTCGGGTCAGCGTTGCCGTTGGTGATAGCCACCAGCGGCCAGCGTTCAGCCAGCGCCGCCAGTGCATCGTGGTTTTCCTGCGGAACATAAATCCGGCTGCGCCACTTCGCGAACGTTTCCATGGTGGCTTTGGTGCCCTGTTCAGCTTCACTGTGACTCAGACCTGCACGGGTCATCGCCAGTAATACAGCCTGACGACGCCATTCGGTGACATCATGATAAATTTCTGCGTCCTGCGCCAGTAACTCTGCGCGCATCAGACGGACAGCATCCGGTGCTATATCGGCCAGTGCCGGGTGGAAACCCTGCATGAATTTCAGTGTTTCGGCATCAGTGCGGCGGATAACGTCGTAATTATCATACAGCGTGTCATCTAAATCGAAGGTGATCGCTTCAATGCGTTTCAGCGGACGATAAAACTTCATCAGGATTTTCCTCGTTTTGCCCGGGGATGCGCGGCGTCGTAAACCGTCGCCAGATGTTGAAAGTCGAGGTGGGTATAGATTTGGGTGGTAGACAGATTCGCGTGCCCCAACAGTTCCTGTACCGCGCGTAAATCGCCGCTGGATTCCAGCACATGCGTGGCAAACGAGTGACGCAGTTTATGCGGATGAATATGGCTGTTAACACCCTGTTTAACGCCCCATTCGGCAAAACGCTTCTGAACATTACGCGCAGAAATACGGCAGCCTTTGCTCGATAAAAACATCGCATCATCCTGCGGATTAAATTCTGCGCGGCGTTTCAACCAGTGTTCAAGCCAGGTGACGGCAGTCCGCCCGATCGGCACTTTGCGCTCTTTGCTCCCTTTACCCAACACCCGCACTTCACCGGAGGCCATATCGATATGCTTGCAATCGATGCCCACCAGTTCCGAAAGACGCAGCCCGCCACCATACATCACTTCGAGCATCGCGCGGTCACGCACGGAAAGCGGATCATTGAGATCGATTTCCAGCAATTTATTCACTTCATCGACATCAAGATTTTTGGGCAGATGCTTGGGAGAACGTGGCGTGGAAATGCCTTTGGCAGGATTGGCGCTTAATACGCCCTGACGCACCAGCCAGTCAAGAAAGCTGCGCAGCGAAGACATACGCAGTGCCAGACTGGACGGCCCTAAACCGGCACGTTTACTGCGCGCCAGTAACAACCGCACTTTCGGCGCATCGAGTTGCTGCCAGTGAGAAATACCTGTCTCGCCGGAGAGGGCGATCAGAGCTTCTAACTGGCGGCTGTAATTGGTGGTTGTAAGCGGGCTGAGTTGACGTTCAACGTGCAGGTAACGCAGAAACGCCTCGACCGCAGGATAAAGAGGCGATTCGGTGTGATTCATACCCGTTCTATCCAGCGTTCCAGCAGGCCAGGTAACATTTTAGCCAGCTGATCAAGTAAGACCGTGCCCATGCCGGGCTGATAATGCTGAGGATCACGACTGCTGAAAATCAGCACGCCCAGTTCCCCCTGCTCACCCATCAGCGAGAGCGCGACAGAACCCACGGCTTTCGCCTGCGGCAATAACAGCAACAGTTCCGGGCCGTTCAGGCTGCCGAGATAATGCGGGGCTTCACCCAGACGCTGAATGCGCATGGATTCAAACGCGCTGCGGCTTACCGCAAGATGGGTGAAATCAGACGGTGCACCGATGCGCCAGCCTTCGCTGAACAAGCGTACATTGGCACCTGCCAGTCCCAGACTGCGCGCCCAACGCTGCAGACGGTTAAGCATATCCTGCAGACTGCTGGCCGCCGCCAGCGTGGCCTGGAGTTCGATCATCCGCCCGAACAATGATTCATTGACCGAAGCCTGTTCCATCAGCAACGTAATTTCTTCTTCAAGCTGCGCAATCTGATGACGCTGACGCCCGAGTTGCCATTCAACCAGCGAAATACTGCCTTTCACCGGATGCGGTACATGCATCTGCTCGACGCTGCGCGCATTACGAATAAAGAAATCCGGGTTTTGCAGCAGATATTGCATCACGCTGTCGTCGTCGAGCGCTATCACCGGTTCAATCTGGTCATCAAGATTGTTCATAGATGAATAAATCCGTCGTAAACATGAGTGGCGGGTCCGGTCATATATAACGGGTGACCCGGCCCTTTCCAGCGAATATCGAGGCTGCCTCCCGGCAGTTCCACCTGAACTTCTTCTGCGAGTAAACCTTGCTGAATACCGACCGCCACAGCGGCACAGGCACCGCTTCCGCACGCCTGTGTTTCACCGGCTCCCCGCTCGTACACGCGCAATTTTACGCTTTCCGGACTGAGGATCTGCATGAAACCGACATTTACGCGCTCGGGGAAACGCTCATGGCTTTCCAGCATCGGTCCGAGAACCTCGACTTCAGCTGTCAGCACGTCATCAACCTGTAACACGCAGTGCGGGTTTCCCATCGACACCACGCCGCAAAATACTGTGCGCTCTTCTGCACGCAGAATATAGGTTTTTTCCGCTTTCGCTGCACGGAATGGGACCTGCTGCGGCTCGAAAACCGGCTCGCCCATGTTGACCTGCACTTCTTCATCTTCCGTGACGGTCAGTACCATACGGCCGGTCTGCGTACTGACGCGGATATCGCGTTTGTTTGTCAGACCTTTGATGCGCACAAAGCGGGCAAAACAGCGCGCACCATTGCCACACTGCGCGACTTCGCTGCCATCTGCGTTAAAGATGCGGTAATGGAAATCTAATTCGGGATCGTAAGGAGGTTCCACCACCAGTAACTGGTCAAAACCTACGCCACGGTGGCGGTCTGACAAACGACGGATCAACTCAGGAGAAAAATAGACATTTTGAGTGACGGCATCAACGACCATAAAGTCGTTACCCAGGCCGTGCATTTTGGAGAACTGCATAACTGACTCCGTTTACCGCTGGTCAAATCCAGTCGCGATGATCCGTTAAGGAGAGGTTCCGGCAGTATTGCGCGAAACCCCGACAATCTGCCGGTTAATCTCTGGAATTCGTGGTGAGGTTTTCGGGTGATACCCCTTTTTCCTGCGATGAACCATCGTTCGCCGTGCCCGGAACATTGCTGGTTTTTTGCGTGGCTGATTTTTCCGGTGGTGGGAAATACAACGGCCCTTTAAGTCCGCAACCGGAGAGAGAAAAGAGAATTGTCGCGGCCAGAGACCAGCGTAAAGCGTTTTTCATTTTATGAATGCCCGTAATTCTTGCGACCAAGCTCTCTATAATCGCAGGTGGATCATGAAAAGCAACAGGAATCGACAAAACCCCCGGGCACATTTTCAGGGTTTAAAGCGAAGTACAGCCGGATAATCTGCCACATGTCCGTGATACGGACACCTTTTCTAATGCAACTGAAATTGCTGCTTCAGACGAGAAGGTTCTGCGTCGGTTTCAGGCAAAGTGGCGCAGGCGGCAGAGAGGGCGTTGCTGCGAAAAGGGATCACCTGGATCCGATTATCAAGTGACACAATCTGATAAAACTGCGGCAGGTTGAAGTTAATAAAGCTTGAGCCGTAGGTAAACCGGTCATGGGAAGACGAGTAGAACCGGCTGACATCGCGCACCAGATCCTCTTTGCTGCCTTCGCAATGGTGATAAACCTCAACACGGTTGGATTCATCAAGAATATAGATATTAAAGCCGATGTCGTCCGAACTGTCTTCAAAGAAGAACTGAATAATCCCTTCACTGGCATAGCCGTCAATCACTGCCGGCAGATGCGCCTGATCGGTCTGCAATTTCACCGACAAACCGTGCAGTTTGTTATTGGAAATCGCGCCATAGAATTCAATCGCATTCTCCAGCTTTTGCACTGAAACGCTGAGGCGTTCAAAGAACAATCCCCAGGTTTGCCCGGCAACACGCACGGCTTTGAAACGCCCGGGTTCAAGTCGTTTGCTCGACAGGCGAAGCTCAATGCATTCCGATACCAGTTGCTGAATCCGCGTACGGATAAGACCGCGTAAATGCTGGCTGTAACAGAACACCTCCACCGATTCCGGCGGTGCGGCATCCTGATGCATTTTGCCCAGAATCGTTTTCAGCGCTTCCAGAACCGCCTGTTCCCCGCTGAAATGCAGCGTACGCACTTCATTCCATGAGTTGCGATAAAGCAGGTCAATACTGCCAACCATACATTGCTGATTCTGCCCGAAACTGAAGACATCCAGTTTACGGAAATCAAAATGCACCACCTGATTGCGAAACGCTGCGGTCGGATCGTGTTCCAGATTCACGATAATCGCTAAGTGGCGAATTTCGCACGGACTGTACAACGCTTTAGGCGTCGGTGCCGCCAGACGCAACGGGAAGCTGTGTGAAACATCCGCCACCAGTTCGCGCAGTTTAGCGATATCACACAAGCTGCCACTTTTAATGTGCAGGCGCGTGGTGGAGGTCAGCAGACCATTGAAATAGGCCCACGCCACCAGTTTATTCAGATAGCGGTTATATTCGAGCGGCTGATGGCTGACAATAGATTCCATCGACGGCGACTGATTATACAGATACCAGCCGGTGCGGTTCGCACGGCCAATCGGTACATGAATAAAGGTTAAATCACCTTCTGACAAGTCAGGCGAAATTTGCGGATTCACCAGCGTGACTTTACCCGGCAGCGCTTCAAATGCGGCGTACAATTTACGGGTCAGCACGCCGATATCCTGCGGGCTGGCACTGACGCTTAAATTGTTGCGACGGGCAAAGCGGATCAGGTTGCGATAGCTTTGCATCATGGCATCAAGCAGTTCGTTATGCGCTTCGCGCACGCGCTCGATTTTCCAGTTCGCCCGGTTATCCAGAATGGCCAGACGTTCTTCATCCCATCCCCATTCCGTTACCAGCTGGCTGAGTATTTCACGACGCCAGCCTACCGACGCCCGCGCACGGGAGAGTTTTTCACAGACTTTTAAATAGAAACAACGGCGGACTAAATCAAGGCGGGTGAAATCTTCAATCTGGGTGAGATAACGGGTCACGCGGTCGAGCATCATACAATAGGAATCAAGCCCGAAGCAGACGATCTCGCCCTGATGCAGGCGTTGTTTAATATCCATCGCCAGCAGCTGCGTTTTAGGGTATTCCCAGGAATAGGTTTCCAGCAGCAACGTTTTGAGTACCGCTTTATAAGGAGAATCGATACTTTTATACAATTGCCAAAGGCTCGCGCCGAAATACTCTTCTGCCGACAGCGTACTGAGGCCACCGAGATCGAGCCATTCGTTTGGCGTCAGTACGCCCTGTGCATAAAGCGAAAGCACGTATTCGTCGTAATGCGCTTCTTCTTCGCCCGGCACCATATTCCACAGAATACGCTTACCGGCCAGACGGACGGCGGTACGGTAGAATTCGTCGAGCAATAAGATGTGCTGTGTTGAACCGCAGTCCTCACCCCCCAGGCTGCCGCTTTCATTATGGCGGAAGCGGTTTTCGTCGATCAGGAAAAAGCTGACTTCCACACCCAGCGAGGCGGCCCATTTTTCTAACAGGCTGCATTTTTGCTGTAGGCGGTTGCGCTCTTCATTATCGAGCCATGACTGATGGCAGACCCAGATATCGAGATCAGAACTTTGGCTCTGACCGATGGAAGAAGTACTGCCCATGGAATACACACCCGTGATTGGCAATTCACCTTTCACCAGAGGTTCAAACGCGCTGCCCCATTTATCTTCAAGGTCAGTCAGGTAGGTTTGTTGGGATTCATCAGGCGTGAAAATACAGATACCATGCGGAACCTTACCTTCAAGGTATCCTGGCATCAGAGGATGATGTTGATGTAGAAAGACAGGAAGCAGCTGATAGACCTGTTGAAACGCAGGACCCATGGCTGCCAGTGCGCGATCCACCCGTAACTGATTGATCGCATCCAGTCTTTGCTTCAATGTCTCGATGTAGAGGTACAAGACGTTTCGCCTGATTATACAGTGTCTGGAAAGAACCCCGTTCCAAATCCGTCATTTATCGTGATGCTTATACTTTGCCCGATCGCAGCCGTGCAAATAGTTGACGAATAATTGCTGGAAACGTGATCAATTTAACACCTTGCTGTTTGACCGTAAAGAAAGTAACGCACCACAATTACGCTTCCGCTTCTCTGTATTTTATCGCCTGTTCCGAAACGGAACAAATCTCTTCAACGTCCGTTAACCTTCTTTTACGAATGGCTTCTTACGCTGACAGCTTTCTATTGTCAGTGGTAGGATGGTCACAGAGACAGTTAAACGGTAACAAACATGTTAGACAAAATCATTCGAATTGCCACCCGTCAGAGCCCGCTGGCTTTGTGGCAGGCACAATATGTTCAAAGCCAGCTGATGGCCTGTCACCCCGGTTTGCAGGTGGAACTGGTTCCCATGGTGACCAAGGGCGATATCATTTTAGATACCCCGCTGGCTAAGGTCGGCGGCAAAGGTTTGTTCGTCAAAGAACTTGAACTGGCGATGCTTGATGGCCGTGCGGATATCGCCGTGCATTCCATGAAAGACGTCCCGGTAGAATTCCCCGAGGGCCTGGGACTGGTCACTATTTGTGAACGCGAAGATCCGCGCGATGCTTTCGTCTCTAATCACTACGCCAGTCTGACCGATTTACCGCAAGGCAGTATCCTCGGCACATCAAGCCTGCGGCGTCAGTGCCAGCTGCGTCAGAAACGTCCGGATCTGGTGATCCGTGATCTGCGCGGCAATGTAGGCACCCGCTTATCCAAACTCGATAACGGTGAATATGATGCCATTATTCTGGCTGTCGCGGGCCTGAAACGCCTGGGTCTGGAAAACCGCATCACTTACGCACTGACACCGGAAGAATGCCTGCCCGCCGTAGGACAAGGTGCCGTCGGCATTGAATGCCGCCTTGACGATCAAACCACCCGCGACTTGCTGGCTCCCCTGGCGCACCACGAAACGACAGTACGTGTACAGGCTGAACGGGCAATGAATATGCGTCTTGAAGGCGGATGTCAGGTTCCCATCGGCAGCTATGCCGAGCTGAAAGGTGACGAACTCTGGCTTCGTGCTTTGGTCGGCGCACCGGACGGCAGCCAGATGGTGTGCGGCGAACGTCGCGGTCCGGCCGCTCAAGCACACAGCATGGGTATCGACCTGGCAGAAGAATTGCTCGCCAACGGCGCGCGCGAAATTCTGCATGAGGTGTATCAGGGGAACGCGCCTAAATGACCATTCTGGTCACCCGCCCCTCTCCGGCAGGAGAAGCACTGGTCAGCCGGCTGCGCGCAATGGGACGGGTTGCCTTCCATTCCCCGCTGATTGATTTTGCACCGGGGAACCAGCTCGCATCGCTCCCGAACCTGCTATCCTCATTAAATCAGCAAGATCTGGTGTTTGTGCTCTCGCAACATGCCGTCAGTTACGCTGACCGTATCTTGCGTCAGTCCGCCACGAACTGGCCGGACACCGTGAATTATTTTGCTATTGGCCGTACTACGGGCCTGATTTTCCATCGGGTCAGCAGCCTGCCGGTTCTCTATCCCCAGGATGGCGAAACCAGCGAGATGTTATTGAATCTTCCGGCATTGCAACGCATACAAGGTAAAAAAGCACTGATACTGCGCGGTAATGGCGGACGGGAATTGTTAGCTGAAACGCTGACTGAACGCGGTGTCCATGTGACTTACTGCGAATGTTATCAGCGCAGCCCGGTTTTCTACGATGGCAGTGAACAGAGTGCGCTCTGGCAACGTGCCGGAATTGATACGCTGGTTGTGACCAGCGGAGAAATGCTGCAACAGCTTTACCAATTAGTTCCTGATTACTACCGACATTCATGGTTACTGCACTGTAATCTGGTGGTGGTCAGTGAGCGTTTGGCAGCCCTCGCACGCCAGCTTGGCTGGAGCGCAATTCGGGTTGCCGGAAATGCAGACAATGATGCGCTGATCCGCGCATTACAACTACCTGACTAAGGGATGTGCCAAAATGACGGAACAAAAAAATCCTTCCGCGCCGGATGAGAATGTTGTTATCTCCCCAGCGGTTGAGAGCCCCCAGCCAGACGCTTCCGACCGGGAACAGGAATTGAAAACGTTGCGCAAAAAGCAACGTACAGCGCCGGTACTGGGCGCTATCGCCATTGTACTGGTTATAGTACTGGGTGCCGGTCTCTATTATCACGGCCACCAGCAATCACTGGCGCAGGCCGCCTCAGACGAAGCGCTTTCTGAACAACTCGATGCGCTGCAAAAAACCCAGCAGCAGGACAAACAGCAAATTGCTGATCTGCTCACACAGCAGCAAAAGACCCGGCAAGAGGCCGACCGCCAGCAGGCTTCGTTTGGTCGCCAGTTGAATGAATTACAAGATAAGGTTGCCAGCATTTCCGGCAGCGATGCTAAGACCTGGTTACTGGCGCAGGCCGATTATCTGGTGAAACTCGCTGGGCGCAAATTGTGGAGTGATCAGGATGTCACCACCGCCGCCGCACTGCTGAAAAGCGCCGATGCCAGCCTGGCGGACATGAACGATCCAAGCCTGATTGAGGTGCGCCGCGCGCTGAATGAAGACGTGGGTAGCCTTTCTGCCGTTGCACAGGTCGATTTTGATGGCATCATTCTCAAACTGAATCAGCTGTCAAATCAGGTAGATAACCTGCGTCTGGCGGACAATGATACTGACGACTCTCCGATGGACAACGACAGTTCCAGTTTGTCCGGCTCACTGACCGAATGGCGTCAGAATCTGACCAAAAGCTGGCACAACTTTATGGATGACTTCATCACGATTCGCCGCCGTGATAGCAGTGCTGAACCGCTTCTGGCACCGAATCAGGACGTGTATTTGCGCGAAAACATCCGCTCGCGTCTGCTGATTGCCGCGCAGGCCGTGCCGCGCCATCAGGACGAAGTGTACAAACAGTCACTGGAAAGCGTCTCGACCTGGGTTCGCGCTTACTTCGATACTTCAGATCCTTCGACCAAAGCGTTCCTGGAAGAACTGGACAATCTCAGCCAGCAATCTGTTTCGATGGACGTGCCGGATGAGCTGAAAAGCCAGCCGATGCTGGAAAAACTGATGCAGACCCGCGTGCGTAACCTGCTTCAGCAGCCCGCCGCCGCCACACAGGGGGAATAACACATGTTACGAGTTTTCGTGTTATTCCTGATTGTGTTTGCCGGGATTATCGTCGGCCCGATCCTGGCCGGCCATCAGGGTTATGTCCTGATCCAGACCGACAATTACAACATCGAAACCAGCGTCACCGGTTTGGTCATCATGCTGATCGTACTGATTCTGGTGCTGTTCCTGATTGAATGGATCCTGCGCCGCGTTCTGCGTACCGGTGCGCGTACCCGCGGCTGGTTTGCCGGGCGCAAAAGCTCTAAAGCGCGCAAGCAAACTCAGGCAGCGATGCTCAAACTGGCGGAAGGCGATCACCGTCAGATGGAGAAATTGCTGGCCCGTCATGCCGATCACGCCGAACAACCGGTAGTGAACTATTTACTGGCAGCGGAAGCGGCGCAACAGCGCGGCGACGATATCCGCACCAATCAATATCTGGAGCGTGCAGCGGAAATCGCCGATACCGACCAGATGCCGGTCGATATCACCCGCGTGCGTATCCAGCTGGCCAGAGGCGAAGTTCACGCAGCACGCCACGGCGTTGACCGTTTGCTGGGCCAGTCGCCACGCCATCCGGAAGTGTTACGCCTGGCAGAGCAGGCTTATCTTCTGACTGGCGCTTATGGTTCTCTGCTGGAGATTTTACCGTCGATGGCGAAAGCCGATATTCATACTGACGATGAAATCCGTATGCTTCAGGAGCAGGCTTATGTCGGCATGATGAATCAGCTGATGGCTGAAGAAGGCAGCGAAGGCCTGAAGCGCTGGTGGAAAGATCAGAGCCGTAAAACCCGTCATGAAGTGGCCTTACAGGTCGCGATGGCGACGCATCTGATTGAATGCAATGATCAGGATCTGGCGCAGGAAGTGATCCTCGACGGGCTGAAACGCCAGTATGACGACCGGCTGGTCGCGCTGATGCCGAAGCTGCGTTCGGGTAATCCTGAGCAACTCGAAAAAACCCTGCGTCAGCTCATTAAGCAAAACGGCACCACACCGCTACTGAGCAGCACGCTCGGTCAGTTGCTGATGAAGCATGGCGAATGGCAGCAGGCGAGTGAGGCCTTCCGTGAGGCACTGAAACAACGCCCTGACGCGTATGATTATGCGTGGCTGGCTGATGCGCTGGATAAGCTGCATAAACCGGCAGAAGCCGCTGAGATGCGTCGTGAAGGATTGATGCTGACGCTGAATAATTCACAACAACCGTAACGGGTCACTCAGAATAAAAAAGGCTCCTTCGGGAGCCTTTTTTATGTCATCAATCCTTATACCCTAAATGATTTGAGTTGCAGAAAGGCGGCAAACGAAGGGATACCAATGAGCTGACATAAGTCAGTGATACGGATGACGAAGAGCGACCAGCGTATCTGCAGCTCAAAGGATGACGGGTATGGGCAAAAAAAAACACCTGCCGTTTATGCAGGTGTATAAAAACAATCAGGTCCAGGACAACAGATGTAGTGCCTCACTCAACGTTTTGCCTTCTGGATGATAGCGCTTGCGCGTTATCGGTCAGGATGACAATAGGCACTGTAAATTGGCTCTGCATCATTCCCAGGTTTATGAAGCCGGAGCAAACATAATGGGTGGAATGAGCATCTACGGCGGGAATATTGCAGGACGCGTGCCAGTATGGCAATACCTGATTAAAAAAATTTTATCTATTTGATTTTAAAAATATTTATTTTACGGCATGTGAACAATAATTTTTAACTGCCACGTTTCCTTTCCCCCTTTGCCGGTGAACCGTCGCCTGCAAACGACAACTGTGCAGGCTGAGAAGTTAATCCATTATTTTCAAGGAGATAAATGTCTCCCGTCTGAGACAAAAGAAAGCGGGTATGTCGCGGATAAACAACACAGGCAGTGAGAGGGGAAAAGGTTTTATACGGACGAAAAAAAACCTGCTTTAAAAAAGCAGGTTCTTCAAATATGGTCGGCGAGAGAGGATTACGCGCATCTGCGATGCTTGCCCTGCGGGCCGTTGCTAAAGCAACGTGGTCTCGCTTCGCTCGGCTCAAACCTCCTTCGGAGGTTCTCATCCTCATAAACTCCGGACGAAAAAAAACCTGCTTTAAAAAAGCAGGTTCTTCAAATATGGTCGGCGAGAGAGGATTCGAACCTCCGACCCACTGGTCCCAAACCAGTTGCGCTACCAAGCTGCGCTACTCGCCGATGTCGTGCATCTTACTACTTCCTGATGCTAACTGCATCATTTAAATGTATTTTGTGTGTGGTGCGAAGGGAGGGACTCGAACCCTCACATCCGAAGGACACTAACACCTGAAGCTAGCGCGTCTACCAATTCCGCCACCATCGCATGTCACAATCACAAAACCATTTTTAGAGTGGGGTGGCTAATGGGACTCGAACCCACGACAACTGGAATCACAATCCAGGGCTCTACCAACTGAGCTATAGCCACCATATCTCTAACTAACGTGAACTGCCTGACTTCAACATTCCACCGCAACTCTAGCGCATACTAAATGGTGCGCCCGACAGGATTCGAACCTGAGACCTCTGCCTCCGGAGGGCAGCGCTCTATCCAGCTGAGCTACGGGCGCTTAGCGCCGTTGCGGGTGGGGATACTACGGTTTTAACGCCTGGCTGTCTAGTGCTTTTTATCAGAAATATTGCGTTTGATTACGCTTTATCCAATACGCAGTAAAAGTAAGCATCTTGCCTTCCCCACCCGTGACTTACGACGTTATTTTACTTTTTCTGCCGTCAGCGCGGCACGCTTATGCATGCCGAGGCCGAAGTATATCAGCGAGACTGCCGCAATAAAAATACCCCCTACCAGTAAAGAAACCCGCGTATCCGGGTTAATTGCCATACCGACCAGCACACATGCCAGGAATATCAGCGTCAGGTAGTTGGTATAAGGGAAGAGAACCGACTTAAACGGATGGTTTTTCAGTTTCTCTTTGTGCGCGTCACGGAAACGTAACTGGCTGATCAATACCACAAACCATGGCACCATACCCGGCAGTACGCTGGCACTGTAGACATACACGAATACTTTCTCAGGATTCGGAATGATGTAGTTCAGGCACGAACCGACCAGCAGACACAAAATAGTGATCGCAATACCGTAAACCGGCACACCACTTTTCGAGACATTGCTCAGAAACGCAGGCAACTGGCGATTCTCAGACAGCGCATAAAGCATACGTCCGCAACTGTACATACCGCTGTTACAGCCTGACAATGCTGCCGTCAGCACGACAAAGTTAATAATGCCTGCAGCCGAAGCAATACCAATCTTCGCAAATGTCAGAACGAACGGGCTGCCGTGGGTGCCCATTTCGTTCCACGGGAAAATGGTGATGATGACGAAAATTGCGCCGACGTAGAAAATCAGGATACGCCACAAAATGTTATTGATGGCACGTTTAAGCGTAACCTGCGGATTCTTCGCTTCACCGGCAGTAATACCCACCAGTTCCACGCCCTGATAGGACGCCACAACAATACACAGCGCAAACAGGAAACCTTTCCAGCCACCCGCAAAGAAGCCGCCGTGTGCCGTCAGGTTGCCAAAACCGATAGCTTCGCCATGATTGCCGAATCCGAAGAAAATCACCGCCAGCCCGACCACGATCATCACAATGATGGTGGTAATTTTGATCAGCGCAAACCAGAACTCCATTTCACCATACAGTTTCACCGCAGCAAGGTTAGCAGAGGCCACAATCGCCACCGCGATCAGCGCGGGGATCCACTGTGGTAAATCCGGGAACCAGTATTGGGCGTATACACCAATCGCGGTGATTTCAGAAATCCCCACCGCTATCCACATAAACCAGTAACTCCAGGCGGTCAGGTAGCCATAGTATGGTCCAAGATATTTATGGGCATAGACGGCGAACGAACCGGCAACGGGCTCCAGATGCAGCATTTCACCCATTGAGCGCATGATAAAGAAGACGAACACGCCCGCCAGAATATAGGCCAGCAACACTGAAGGCCCGGCCCATTTCAGAGTACTGGCTGCGCCCATAAATAATCCTACGCCGATAGTGCCGCCCAGCGCTATCAGCTCTATGTGCCTCGCTTCAAGCCCCCGGTGTAGCCCACCCTTTTCTTCTTGATTCGCCATAATTCCTCAGTTTCTCTGTAATTGTGTTTGCCTTCCGGAATGACCGGAATGTTATTTTTATGGGTGATGATGCCCGTACAGGGCGGAAAAACGGCGTTATGGTTCCGCATTTCAGGATGAGTTGCAAACCACAATTGAGAAAGATCCGCACAGGTAGACATGTCAGGGTGCAAACGACAGTAAAGGGTAGAGTAAAATGAGAGGTAAAACGCCGCGCTGAAGATCAGCCACGGCGCAAATATTACAGACGACCGGTATAGTAGTAACGGATAAATTTGAGCAGTTTGAGCTGACGACGCAAACGGCTGGGCTGTAAAATCAGCCGGTAGAGCCATTCCAGCCCCAGATTTTGCCAGATTTTAGGGGCTCGTTTAACATGCCCGGTAAAGACGTCATAGGTCCCACCGATGCCCATGTAAAGCGCATCTGGATGCACACGACGGCAGTCACGCATCAGGATTTCCTGCTTTGGTGACCCCATCGCCACGGTCACGATAGATGCTCCGCTGCTTTTTACCTTTTCAAACAATGCTTCGCGCTGTTCAGGCACAAAATACCCATTCTGGCTGCCAACAATATTGACGTTCCACAGCAATCGCAATTTTTCTTCCGTCTGCATCAGGACTTCCGGTTTACCGCCGATCAGAAAGACCGGTGTTCCTTCACGCCCTGCGCGCTCCATCAATCCTTCCCAGAGGTCAGCCCCTGCGATACGCGAGACGCGTGACTGCGGATATTTACGCCGTATAGCGCGCACAATGCTGATCCCGTCGGGGTATTTAAACTCCGCATGGTCGATCAGCGTACGCATTTCAGGGTTGCTTTCGACCGTCAGCACTTTCTCTGCATTTATCGCCACCAGCGAACCTTTTTTCACCTGATGACCGGCAAAAAGATAATCAAGAAAATGCGCCATATTGCGAAAGCCCCAAAGGCGGATCCCGCGAATATCATATTGCGGGACGTTATTCTCCAAATTCATCCATCTTCCTTACTACCAAAGGCTCCATGAGGTTTTTTCTGACCGGCATCCTGGCTCGTATCAGCCCGGCGGCGTCAAACATCCAGTACAATAATTTTGCGACAACCAGACAAGTTGCGAATACGACACAGAAAAACACCACCCGTGAGAAAAAGGAATCCACGCCTTCGCGGGCAAGTACGATCATATTGAACACGGCACCAAAGCAAAAACTTTGCAGAATGGCCGCTTTATAAATGTTGGTCTCCGCTTTGCCTTTTTCATAAAGCCAGTCGAACCATTTAATGATCATCCCAACCGCCACCGCACCCAGCGGGATAAACCACACGCCGCCCATCACAACCAGCGAGCCAATCAGCGTTGGCGAAATGGCCAGACCGGAATGGTTACCGAGCACATCCCAGGTGAAATAGTTGGCGGTGTTGAGCACCACACCCGGACGGTCATGCCATAGCCAGCTGGGGATAAAGACGTAGAAATCACGAATAATCGGTGCCAGTCCCTGAAAACTAATTTTGTCGTAATTTTGCAGCAACAGTCCCAGATTTTCCCATGGCGAGAACGTATCACGCGTCAGGTACAGGAAGGTATAAAACGCCTCAGGGCCGCTGACATTCAGCCCGTAACGTTTCAGCGCCAGCCAGAACATACCGACAATGCCCAGTACGCCCGCCACCGCCAGCATCCACAAACTAATCCAGCCGCGTACGATGCCGATAAACAAAAACAGCGCGAACGCGATAATGATATTCGCGCGTGTCCCGCCAACAATAATATACGTGAGTAAACCAAATGCGACGGTACTGACCAGGAAAAACAGCCAGCGCTGCGGATTGGGTTTGAGGAAGAACACCACCAGCATCGCTGGCAGGAAGAAGTAAAAGAAGCGTTTAAGCGCAACCCCGGACACATCACTGGAAAAAATCTGGCTGTACGATTTGAGCTTAAACAGCAAAAATCCGTTATGCGTAAAGAAGATGGACACGGTTACCACGGCGATAAGTGCCAGTAAAAACCAGGTCAGATGGGTTTCGACACGGTTCATCGTAAACAGTGTACGGGACGGGCCATCACGTTTTGCCCTCAACCGCGTTTTATAACTGACATAATAAATACCGTAAAAACAGGTTGCGGCCAGCATCGCCTGTAACAGGTTTTCAACCGGTACGACGTTGACATCAAACTGGAAAACCAGCAGACAGGTCAGCGGAAAACCGAAATAGAACGTCAGCAGATACAACAGCGAAAACAGGACGTTGAAGTTAAAACGCACACGGCGAAATTCTTTGTAGGTCAGCGTCAAAATGAACAACAGCGAGAACGCATAAACGACAGACAGGCCGCCAAGCTGTGCCATTGTCATGATGTTTCTCCTGCCGCCAGCAGTAACGCCTGTTGCCAGCCGGCGATGTAATTCGGGCTGAAGAATGCGATATTCTTCCGGTCCGTAGTCAGCAACTGGCGCCGCGCTTCGGCCACAGTTCGGGTATCAAGTGCGTCACCGTAAAACAATACCGGCAGATTTTGTTCTGCCAGATCCTGCCAGAACGGATTCTGACGGCTGACCACAAACGGCACGCCGAACTGAATCAGCAAACATTGCGTCCCGATACCCTGCTGGCGGTCAAAAATAAAATACCCCAGCGAGCAACCACGCAGCACGTCGAGATATTGTGCAAAAGGCATCGAACCGGTCATCAGCTCAACATTCCCGGGCGCAAAAAGTTTGAGCGCCTCGCGGCGAACCTGCTCGATATAGGCGTCATTATTGGCCGGATAGCCCATAGGAATAATCACCCGGATACCGGCACCAAACTGTTGATGCAACGAACGCAGCGCTTCAGTATGTCGGTTACTGCGATCGCCGGAATTGCCGACCAGCACGGTCATCGGCTCTGCAGGTTCAGGCTGCCCGGCTGAAAGCGTCAGCGCCGGATCCATACGCGTCGGGAAATACAATAATGAGGACGGCACGCGCGGATGTCTCTGATGGAAATGAATCAGATCGCCGCGGGTAGCGAAAACATGGCCGATACGTCCCTGAGCCAGACGCCTTAAAAAATAAAACAGGCGGAACTTCAGGCCACCTGTCGATTCATAAAGATCTGCGCCCCAGATGTGCCAGCTGGCCTGCTGAGATTTAATTTTGCCGGTCAGCAGCGCCAGCCAAAGCGTCGGGTTGAACTGGCCATGGAAGAAAAAGTGATGTGTACGATCCTGTGCCCGGGAAATCACCGCGTCGGCCAGCGATTTTTTGTCCGGATAAACCCGAATATCCAGACGTGCGAATTCAGCAAATGCTGATGCATCTGCTGCCGCCACCATAAAATGATAAATCAGCTTTTCAGGCGCGCATTCGGCCAGAACATCATTAAAAAAGCGCAGCACGGTGACATTATGGTGGGGAATGTCAGATCCCAAAACGTGAATCAGCGTTGTCATGCTCGTCTACGATAAATAACAAATACGGTACAGCACAGGGCGAAATAGACGACATACGTCGCCATATACGCTTGCGCGGCGCCAAGAGAACCCCGTATCGGGATCAACCAATGTGAAAAGCCCGTCAGTAACGCAAACTGGCTGATTTCAGTCAGCACGTAAAAACGCAGAGAGGCTCTCGCAATCACCAGATAGCCAAAAACATAAGAGCCGACTTTCAGTACGTCACCCACTAACTGCCAGGCGAACAAATCGCGCATCGCGATAAATTGTTTTGAAAACAGTAACCAGATAGCAAAGTCACGCAACAGCCAGACAGTAAAACTGACGGCCGCTACGGCGGGCAGAACAAATTTTAATGACTTAACGATTTCACGCGTAATATCGCGTTTATCCGTCATGCGCGATAGCGTCGGCAATAAATAAACGCTGAAAGAGGCGGTGATAAACTGCAAATAGGCATCAGAAATACTGCTGACGCCCTGCCAGATCCCCACATCTTTCCAGCTGTAATGCTCCGCCAGCAGGTTTCGCATCATCACATACGCCACCGGCAACGTGACAGATGTGATCAGTGCCATCAGGGTAAACTTTCCCAAATGGCTGGCGATAAAGCGGTCCCAGCCCGGCTTTAAGTAGGCCAGCGGAAAGGATTTTCGCCGCCACAACATGCCGCCCGCAGGCACAACGACCAGCGCTGGCACCAGTGCCAGCCCGGCCAGCGCGCCTTCATAACCGCCCAGTTTGAAACACAAGAGATAGGCCAGCAAGCCAATCAGACTGCCACCCATTACAGCCAGCGCGTTACCCGTCGCATCACGATAACCTTTCAGGATGGCCTGAAAATAGTTGGCATAAGCAATGCCCATCTGGATAAATGCCACGGCCCGCACAACGGCCTGATAGCGGTCGTGTCCGAACAACCCGACACTGACAGGGCCGGCAGCCAGCAAAAAGATGGCGGCCAGCAGCGTCGAGAAACCCAAAATCAGCGAAGAGGACGTACCGAGTACAGCTTTAAGCCGCTCAGGATCCTGATGATGTTCGGCAACGTATTTAGTAATACCATTGAAAATACCGGCACCGGACAGCACACCAAGTACGGTCACGAGCTGGCGGAAATTCCCTGCCTGCCCTACGCCGTCAGGGCCGAACGTCACGGCCAGCAATTTCACCACCAGCAACCCGGCACCAATTTTAATCAGCGTAGAACCTGCGGTCCAGACTGATGCTTTTGCCAGCGACATATCAGGCGAAATATTGCAGCATGGCCGTAATCACCGCACGCTGCGTATCATCGGTCATGTTGTAGAACAGGGGCAGGCGCACCAGACGCTCACTCTCTTTTGTCGTGAAACGATCGACGCCAGCGAAACGACCAAAATCTTCGCCCGCCGGACAGGCATGCAGCGGGATATAATGGAATACGGTGAGAATATCTGCCGCTTTCATGTGACGAATAAATGCATCACGGTCGTCGATATCACTCAGACGCACATAGAACATATGAGCATTTTGCACACAGTCTTGTGGAACTGAAGGCAACTGAACGCGGCCTGCGTCGGCCAGATCCTGCAATGCTTCGTAATACTGATTCCAGATTGCCAGACGGCGCTGGTTGATCTTTTCAGCTGAATCCAGATTCCCCCACAGATACGCGGCCTGCAAATCGGACATCAGATAGCTGGAACCAATGTCCCGCCAGGTATATTTATCCACCTGACCGCGGAAGAACTGGCTGCGGTTAGTGCCTTTTTCACGGATAATCTCGGCACGATCAATCAGGGCCGGATCGTTAATCAGCGTGGCACCACCTTCACCGCCCGCCGTGTAATTCTTGGTTTCGTGGAAACTGAAACAGCCGATATGACCAAGGGTGCCCAGTGCTTTGCCTTTGTAAGCTGACATCACGCCCTGTGCGGCATCTTCCACCACAAACAGATGATGTTTTTCGGCGATCGCCATGATGGTATCCATTTCACAGGCCACACCCGCGTAATGCACCGGGACAATCACTTTCGTTTTTTCAGTGATCGCAGCTTCAATCAGGGTTTCATCAATATTCATGGTATCCGGGCGGATATCCACAAACACGATTTTCGCGCCGCGTAAAACGAATGCATTGGCGGTCGAAACAAACGTAAAGCTTGGCATAATCACTTCGTCACCGGGCTGAATATCCAGCAGCAACGCGGCCATTTCCAGCGATGCCGTACAGGACGGCGTCAGCAAAACCTTCGGACAGTTAAAACGCTGTTCAAACCATTTCTGGCAGCGCAGGGTAAACCCGCCGTCACCGCACAGTTTGCCGCTGTCCATGGCCTCGCGCATGTAATCAATTTCAGTA
The DNA here is from genome assembly GCF_019049695.1 of Rahnella perminowiae. NCBI lineage: Bacteria > Pseudomonadati > Pseudomonadota > Gammaproteobacteria > Enterobacterales > Yersiniaceae > Rahnella > Rahnella perminowiae. The sequence continues at coordinate 32,405 of NZ_JAFMOT010000159.1, read as the reverse complement.
CCCACAATCGGTGGCGCATTAAAAGGGATCATCGTTTCACCTGTACAACCAGTACGCCGAGCGCATGACTTTGCCACCGCTGGCGAGATAAAGATTTAAGGCCGCGATATTACCGGTTTGCGTGGCGACATACAGTCGCGATACACCCTGTCCGGCACACCAATTTTTCGCAGCCGCCATTAACTTTTTACCTGCTCCCTGCCCCTGGAATTCAGGTCTGACAGCCAGCAGGCCAATTCTTACTTCATCTTCTGACAGACGTCGCAACGTGACAAAGCCCAGCCCGTTACCCTGTGCATCGTCTGCCCACAGGCAAAGGTGATCAAACGTGCCCAGTATCGCCTTTTCTGCCCACATTGCGTAGAAACGGGCGCTGTCATCAGGCTGATACCAGGGTGCGCGAAAACGGCTGAAACGAAACGTCTGGCTGGCAATAATTGCCACATCAGCGATATCTTGCGGCAAAGCCAGACGCCCTGCTGGCAACGCCATATCCTGCGGCGTGACCGTCACGCAAAAGTCCGTTTCACCTTCTGCCAGCCGGAAACCCAACGCAGACAGGGCGTCCAGCGTGTGCGTTTGATCTGCCTCTACTTTGGCCTGCACCAGTGCATATTGTTCAAGCTTCTGCGGCGTGATTTCACCCGCAGAGGCATCCGGTGTCAGACGCGCACTGTTAAGCTGGAAGAAATGACTCTCCCATCCGAGCGGTTCGATATTGCCGTGCAAAGGATTATTTATCGCCATACGCCTTTAGTATCCACAATCCATGACTGCCGGATCTGACTGCCAGGGATCGCTTTGAACGGTTGGTGATCAACTAACATCACCAACAGATCGGCTTCAGCCAGTGCGCGATCCAGGCTTTCTAACGTCACTTTATCCGCGAGAGAAGCCGGTAGCTGATGCACATTAGGCTCAACCGCCCACGTTTTTCCGGCGTGCCAGTCGGCAATCAGGTGTGTCACTTCCACTGCCGGGCTTTCGCGGAGATCATCAATATTGGGTTTAAACGCCAGGCCAAAGCAGGCAATCTTGACGTCGGCAGCACGTTTGCCCGTGGTAGTCAGGCAATCTGCCAGTGCCGCTTTCACACGATCCACGACCCAGTGCGGTTTGCTGTCATTCACTTCGCGCGCTGTGCGGATGATTCTGGCCAGCGCCGGGTTTTGCGCAACAATGAACCACGGGTCGACTGCAATACAATGTCCGCCAACGCCCGGACCCGGCTGCAGGATATTCACCCGTGGATGGCGGTTCGCCAGACTGATCAGTTCCCAGACGTTAATGCCCTGCGCATCGCAAATCAGCGACAGTTCGTTGGCAAAGGCAATATTTACGTCGCGGAAACTGTTTTCCGTCAACTTGCACATTTCGGCGGTACGGGAATGGGTGGTAACACATTCGCCTTCAAGGAAAATGTTATATAAATCGCTGGCACGCTGTGAACAAACTGACGTCATGCCGCCAATGACACGGTCATTTTTGATCAGCTCAACCATCACCTGTCCTGGCAGCACGCGTTCCGGGCAGTAAGCAATGTTGATATCGGATTGCTCACCGGCTTGCTGAGGAAAGCTCAGATCAGGACGGGCTTCCGCCAGCCAGGCGGCCATTTGCTCTGTCGCCCCCACCGGTGACGTAGATTCCAGAATGATCAGATCGCCTTTTTTCAGAACCGGCGCCAGAGAACGTGCGGCAGATTCAACGAATTTCATATCCGGTAAATGATCACCCTTAAACGGCGTCGGAACTGCAATCAGGAAAGCATCTGCAGGTTCCGGTTTAGTCACTGCCCGCAACAATCCCGCATCAACGGCCTGCCTGACCAGAAGATCAAGATCGGGTTCAACAATATGGATCGCACCACGGTTAATCGTATCCACGGCATGCTGATTAATATCGACGCCCACCACTTTTTTTTGGCGTGAGGCGAAAGCGGCAGCGGTTGGCAGACCGATGTAACCGAGTCCGATGACAGAGATAATGTTAAAACTCATTGTGGTACCCAATGATTTTTCAATGCGTCAAGAATATGGCGGCAGGCATGCCCGTCGCCGTAAGGATTGTGTGCCCGGCTCATGCTGTTGTATTCGTTTTCATCGTTTAGCAGACGGTTCACTTCCTCGACTATTTTAGCGGGATCGGTGCCCACCAGCCGGACTGTTCCGGCATCAACCGCTTCCGGACGTTCTGTGGTTTCACGCATCACCAGCACAGGCTTGCCCAGTGAAGGCGCTTCTTCCTGCACCCCGCCGGAATCGGTCAGGATCAGATAAGCTTTATCCATCAGATAAACGAATGGCAGGTAATCCTGAGGGTCGATCAGTACGATATTGTCGATGCTTTGCAGAATGCGATTCACCGGCTCGCTGACGTTCGGATTGAGATGCACCGGATACACAATTTGTACTTCAGGGTGCTGGCATGCAATTTCCGCCAGGGCCGAGCAAATCCGTTCAAAGCCTTTGCCAAAGCTTTCACGACGGTGGCCCGTCACTAAAATCAGCTTTTTGTTGGCATCCAAAAACGGGTAGTTATTCGCCAACTGTTGTGCCAGCGAGACATCGCTGTTAAAGCGGTCACGTACCCAGAGCAGGGCATCAATCACCGTATTCCCGGTGACAAAAATGCTCTCTGCGCCGATGTTTTCCCGCTGCAAATTGACACTGGCATTCTCGGTGGGTGCAAAGTGCCATTTCGCCAGATGACCTGTTAGCAGGCGATTGCCCTCTTCCGGCCACGGGGACGACAAATCCCCGGTACGCAGACCTGCTTCAACATGCCCGACGGGGATCTGGTGATAAAACGCGGCAAGGCTGGCGGATAAAGTCGTGGTGGTATCACCGTGCACCAGCACTATGTCAGGCTTGAACTCATCCAGAACCGGCTTAAGGCCGGTCAGGATCCGACTGGTAATTTCTGTCAGTCCCTGCCCTGGCTTCATAATGTTGAGATCATAATCAGGGATGATGTCAAAGAGGCGTAATACCTGATCGAGCATTTCACGGTGTTGAGCCGTCACACACACTTTTGATTCAAAGGCCGCATCCTGCGACAAAGCAAGCACCAGAGGAGCCATTTTGATGGCCTCCGGACGCGTGCCGAAAATCGTCAACACTTTCACAATGTGTTTCTCTTATTTTTACGGCGGGTCAGGGCAACGCCAGCCCCGATTAAACCACCGACTATGCCCCACATAATCATCAATAATGCCCGACGAGGGCTGTCACGTTTTACAGGTTCTTCAGGCGTTCTCAGATAGCGATAAGTCTGGAATTTTGCCGTAAGCGTTGGCCCGACGTTCAGCGTCGACAACATCGCACGGTTCTGATCGTAATCCAGATCATACCCCGGACCGGAGGCTTGCAGTAATTCCAGACGAGCCTTGAGCATAGGCACACCCAGCAGGAACATATCGGAATCCGGCAATTCTTCTGCGGGCGTATCGGTCACACTTTTATTAATGTTTTGCTGCTGAGCAATCTTCAGTGCCTGCTCAGTATTATGCGTGGTGCGCTTGAAAACAGTCTGGGCAACCTCTTCCTGACGCTTGACCTGCGCTTTCATTGACTGCGTTCGTGCCGCCCACGCGCCTTCCAGCTCATCATAGAGATGTTGTGCCGCACGCTGGCTGGCGAAATCGACATACTGACGTAAAAGTTTGTTCGCATCAGCGGCATTTTCCGCCGTGAGTTTCACCATATCGTTCGGCACTTTCGGTGCATCACGGGCAGTAAACTGGATGTCATTGATCATTTCATCCAGCAGAACCGCATCAGCACGCGCATCATTTTCCTGACGTTGTTGGTAATAAGGGTTATGCAGCCAGAAATCCCGGCGGGTGTCATAAGCCGCAAGTTGCATGACAAACTCGTTGTAGGCTTCATCAGAAATGGGTGGGCGGTTGGCGTCTGACTGCGGCACATTACGCATATCTAAATTACGCAGAAACTGTGCCTGAGAGAAATAGGACGAAAGATTGTTGACCGTAGGCCGATCCGTGATTGCCGTCGAACTCCATTCCTGTTTCATGAGGTAAGACGACCCCAGGGCGACTAAGGCAAAGAGTATCGCCAGACCTGCAATCCAGAATTTTCCTTTCCATAAAGTGCAGCACAGCCCGCGGATATCAAGTTCATTCTCGATGGCGTGTTCGTTCTGGTTTCTCATCATTTCTGGTTTATCCACAGCCAGTAAGCCCTTGCTTAAAAAGTGATTATTGATTAGAAGAACGGCGCAAACGTCTTTTAACCCGTTTTATAAACCGCGCCACACGCCAGGCGTGTTTGATGCAGATGCCGTACAACAGGAAGGCAACGAAGAATAAAGCCAGCATTATCCATTCGGGAACAAAAGTCAGATGTTCGCCCACCACACCAATGCCCGCCAGAATAGCGGCAGCCACAGTTATTAAGACGAAAGCCTGACGTGAAGTAAAACCTGCGCGCATGATCAAATGATGAATGTGCTGACGATCTGCTGAGAACGGGCTCATCCCTTTACGAAGCCGGCGATACATGATGGCGACCATGTCCATCAGGGGAATAGCGATAAGCCAAAGTGCAGTGACCGGATTCATAGGATGAGATTCGCCTTGCGTACTTTGCAGGAGGACCCAGATGACCGTAAACCCTATCAGCGTGCTGCCCGCGTCGCCCATAAAGACTTTGTAACGAGGCCCCAAAACACCCAAATTGAGTAAAATATACGGGATGATTGCGGCAATCATCGCGAAGCACCAGTACGCTAACTCCATGTGTCCGCTCTCGTACATGATGAGGCCCAGTGAGCCAAAGCTGACACAAGACAAGCCGCCCAGTAAGCCATCAATACCATCGACCATGTTGAAGGCGTTAATGGCAGCCCACACGGCGAACAAAGTGACAAGATAGCCAAACGGGCCTAATACCATTTCCCAGGGACCAATCAGATGTCCGAGGCTGCGAAGCGTGAGGTTAGCAAAACTCATCATCGCAACAGCGACCACGGCCTGAACCATTGCACGTGTTTTTACACTGATATCGAAACGGTCATCCAGTGCACCCACTAATACCAGCAGCCCGGCGCAGGCAATGTAAAGGTTGCCATGTGGAATAGTATAATTGGTGATCAGAAAGGCAAAACAAACACCCGCATAGACAGAAATCCCACCAACGAGTGGTATCAGTCCCTGGTGACGTTTACGAAAATTCGGTTTATCAACAAGTCCGATTTTATTCGCTACCTTCCGGGCAACGAATAAAAAGAGGAATGAAAATACGAAAACAATCGCTAGCTCAGTACTCATATTGAGTAAATTCACAGTTAAGAAGTCTCTTCTGCAAAAATAAGGTGTGGAGTTGACAGCATCATAAACCTCACAGCCTTAAATCATATCCTATGGTGACAGTTATGGTTTTGTCTCGGGCAAGACCTTATCTGCTGCCATTTCTCGGGCAATCAACCGACAAAGTAAAGAAAGGGCACGTGATAAACCATCAGCTATTATCCGAATAGTCTGACAATCTTCCCAAAGTAGCATTATGGTAGCCACCAAAAACAAAAAACGCCACGACTGTGCGTGGCGTTGAGCGGACTTTACACCAAATTAAGAACGTTTCATCATGTCGAAGAAGTCATCATTGGTCTTGGTCATTGCAAGCTTGTTGATGAGGAATTCCATCGCATCAATCTCACCCATCGGATGAATGATTTTACGCAGGATCCACATTTTTTGCAGTTCTTCAGAAGTGGTCAACAGCTCTTCTTTACGGGTACCAGAGCGGTTGTAGTCGATCGCAGGGAAGACACGTTTTTCAGCGATTTTACGCGCCAGATGTAATTCCATGTTGCCGGTACCTTTAAACTCTTCATAGATAACTTCATCCATTTTAGAGCCGGTATCAACCAGCGCAGTAGCGATGATAGTCAGGCTACCACCCTCTTCCACGTTACGCGCAGCACCGAAGAAGCGTTTTGGACGGTGCAAGGCATTGGCATCCACACCACCGGTCAGCACCTTGCCTGAAGCAGGCACCACGGTGTTGTAAGCACGTGCCAGACGGGTAATGGAGTCCAGCAAAATGATTACGTCTTTCTTATGCTCAACCAGACGCTTGGCCTTTTCGATGACCATTTCAGCCACCTGAACGTGGCGGGAAGCGGGCTCATCAAAGGTAGAGGCGATAACTTCACCTTTCACCAGACGCTGCATCTCGGTCACTTCTTCCGGACGTTCGTCAATCAGCAGTACCATCAGCACGCAGTCAGGATGGTTGTAAGCAATGCTGGTGGCGATGTTTTGCAGCAGCATGGTTTTACCGGCTTTCGGCGGAGCAACAATCAGACCACGTTGACCGCGACCAATTGGCGCAGCTAAATCCAGTACGCGAGCGGTCAAATCTTCTGTTGAACCGTTACCCCGTTCCATACGCAGACGTGAATTAGCATGCAGAGGGGTTAAGTTTTCAAACAGGATTTTGCTACGGGCGTTTTCTGGTTTGTCGTAGTTAACTTCGTTAACTTTCAACAGGGCAAAATAACGTTCACCTTCTTTTGGTGGACGGATTTTACCGGAAATGGTGTCGCCGGTACGAAGGTTGAAGCGGCGAATTTGGCTTGGAGATACGTAGATGTCGTCGGGGCCTGCGAGGTAGGAACTGTCTCCGGAGCGGAGGAAACCAAATCCATCCTGCAATATCTCCAGTACGCCATCACCGAAGATGTCTTCTCCGCTTTTCGCATGCTGCTTCAATATTGAAAAGATAATGTCTTGCTTACGCATGCGGGCCTGGTTTTCCAGTCCCATATTTTCGCCGAGTGCAATGAGGTCAGAGACCGGCGTATTCTTTAATTCGGTAAGATTCATAATGGTGGGTTCTTAAACTCGGGGTATGTCTCGAACATCTGTCGTGAATGGGTATGGCAGGGTCATCCATGCCTGTTTATTGTATGACACCTAAATAACAGCCCGGTAATCCAGCCGCAGGCAGTCGCGCGCGGGCGATTCTTGAGGGGTAATGCTGATATTGAAGGTGTCTTAAAGCCGATTTTGTCAAAACCGTTAGATGGTCAAGTACAGTGCCAGTTCAATTTAATTATTATTCAAAGAAACTTTATAGGCAGATGTTTTTGACACAACAGAGTAAAACGTAAGAATCAAACTACAGGTAAGCTCTATTTGCAGTAAGCGTAAACTTAGCATGCTTCTTGACAGGCGTCTAGCGGACAATGTGAAAAACACGGTAACCCGCTAAACACCTGGCTTAGGTCATCCCGACCGATTACAGATTAGCTGTTAAGAACTCTTTCAACTGACCTTTCGACAGTGCGCCAACTTTAGTTGCTGCGACTTCGCCGCCTTTAAATAACAGCAGGGTAGGAATACCACGGATGCCATATTTAGGGGCAGTACCTGGGTTTTCATCGATGTTCAGTTTCGCGATGGTCAGCTTGCCTTCGAACTCAGTGGCAATTTCATCCAGAATCGGAGCGATCATCTTACATGGTCCGCACCACTCTGCCCAAAAATCGACCAGCACCAGCCCTTCGGCTTTCAATACGTCGTTGTCGAAACTGTCATCGGTCAGGTGAATAATTTTATCGCTCATGTTTACTCCAAAGGATTATCTTTACCTTGTTGATGTAGCATTAACCAACATCAGGTTGACTTTATTTCACCGGATACGCTTTCGTAAAGCAATAGTTAGCTGATATTCTACCACACTATGAGCAAAACACACTTGACCGAACAGAAGTTTTCCGACTTCGCCCTGCACCCGCTGGCAGTAGAAGCCCTTGAAAAGAAAGGCTTCCATTACTGTACTCCTATTCAGGCATTGGCATTGCCAATCACGCTCGCTGGGCGTGATGTTGCAGGTCAGGCGCAAACCGGTACCGGCAAGACGCTGGCTTTTTTAGCGTCTACTTTCCATTATCTACTTTCTCACCCTGCTGCGGAAGGTCGTCAGACTAACCAGCCGCGTGCCTTGATCATGGCACCTACGCGTGAACTCGCGGTGCAGATCCACTCCGACGCCGAAGCATTATCTGAATCTACCGGGCTGAAATTAGGCCTGGCATATGGCGGCGACGGGTACGATAAACAGCTAAAAGTGCTGGAAAGCGGCGTGGACATCCTGATCGGAACCACCGGCCGTTTAATCGATTACACTAAACAGAACCACATCGACCTGGGCGCGATCCAGGTGGTGGTACTGGATGAAGCAGACCGTATGTTCGATCTGGGCTTCATCAAAGATATCCGCTGGTTGTTCCGCCGGATGCCTCCTGCTAATCAACGCCTGAACATGCTGTTCTCAGCAACACTTTCCTATCGTGTGAAAGAACTGGCGTTCGAAAACATGAATAATGCCGAGTCGATTGAAATCGAACCGGAACAAAAAACCGGCCATCGTATTAAAGAAGAGCTGTTCTATCCTTCAAACGAAGAAAAAATGCGCCTGTTGCAGACGCTGATTGAAGAAGAATGGCCGGATCGCTGCATTATTTTTGCCAACACTAAACACCGTTGTGAAGATGTCTGGGGCCATCTGGCGGCCGACGGACACCGTGTCGGTTTGCTGACCGGTGACGTTCCGCAGAAAAAACGCCTTCGTGTTCTGGAAGACTTCACAAAAGGCACGCTGGATATTCTGGTTGCGACCGACGTTGCTGCCCGTGGTTTGCACATTCCTGCCGTAACGCACGTCTTTAACTATGACCTGCCTGACGACTGTGAAGACTATGTGCACCGCATTGGCCGTACCGGTCGTGCAGGTCTGAGTGGTCATTCCATCAGCCTGGCATGTGAAGAATATGCCCTGAATCTGCCGGCAATTGAAACCTATACCGGCCACAGCATTCCGGTCAGTAAATACAACAGCGATGCGCTGTTAACTGATTTGCCTCCTGCAAAACGTCTTGCCCGCTCGCGCACCGGTAACGGCCCGCGTCGTAACAGTAATTCGTCTTCACGTCGCAGCAGTGCACCACGTAGCAACCGTAAACGTCCGGGCTGATAACCTATGCTAAGTTCCACCTCACTGTATGCAGCGATTGATCTGGGTTCTAACAGCTTTCACATGCTGGTTGTTCGTGAGGTGGCAGGCAGTATCCAGACCCTCGCCAGAATTAAACGCAAAGTGCGTCTGGCCGCCGGTCTGGATAAACAAAACCTGCTTTCTCAGGAAGCGATGCAGCGTGGCTGGCAATGCCTGAAGTTATTTTCTGAAAGATTGCAGGATATCCCGCGCGACCAAATTCGTGTCGTTGCCACCGCAACGCTGCGTCTTGCCAGTAATGCCGATGAATTCCTGGGTAAAGCTCAGTTAATTCTCGGTTGTCCTATTCAGGTCATTACCGGTGAAGAAGAAGCCCGTCTGATTTATCACGGCGTTGCCCATACCACGGGCGGGCCGGATAAACGTCTGGTCGTCGATATTGGCGGTGGCAGCACAGAACTGGTGACCGGCATCGGAGCTCAGGCCACCACGCTTTATAGCCTTTCGATGGGCTGTGTCACCTGGCTGGAGCGCTATTTTGCGGATCGAAATCTGGCCAAAGAAAACTTTGATCAGGCTGAACAGGCGGCAACAGACATGATCCTTCCTGTTGCTCCCGAGCTGATTGCGAATGGCTGGCAGATCTGTGTCGGCGCTTCCGGTACCGTGCAGGCCTTACAGGAAATCATGGTCGCTCAGGGCATGGATGAACACATCACGCTGCCTAAACTTCAGCAGCTCAAACAGCGTGCCATTCAGTGCGGCAAGCTGGAAGAGCTGGAGATTGAAGGTCTGACCCTTGAACGTGCGCTGGTTTTCCCAAGCGGATTGTCTATCCTGATAGCCATTTTCAAGACCCTGAACATCGAAATGATGACTCTGGCGGGTGGCGCACTGCGTGAGGGCCTGGTTTACGGCATGCTGCATTTGCCGATCGAGCAGGATATCCGCCAGCGTACGCTGCGGAATCTGCAACGCCGTTACCTGCTGGACAACGAGCAGGCCGAGCGGGTGGCACAACTGGCTGAGAACTTTTCGCTGCAGGTAGCTCAGGAATGGAAGCTGGATGCCCGTGCCCGTGAACTGCTTAACAGTGCCTGCCTGATCCACGAAATTGGCCTGAGTGTGGATTTCAAGAAAGCCCCCCATCACGCAGCCTATCTGATCCGTCATCTGGATCTGCCGGGTTTCACACCGGCGCAAAAAAAGCTGCTGGCGACGTTACTGCAAAACCAAAACAACACGCTTGATTTACCGTTGCTCAATGAACAAAACGCCGTGCCACCGCGTCAGGCACAACGTCTTTGTCGTATTCTGCGTCTGGCGATCATATTTGCCAGCCGTCGACGCGACGACACATTGCCTGCAGTGCGTTTACGCGCCAATGATGATGAGCTGAGTGTGATTGTGCCACAGGGTTGGCTGGAACAGCATCCGCTACGCGCTGAAGAATTAGAGCAGGAAAGCCACTGGCAAAGTTATGTCCACTGGCCACTGTTTGTCGAAGAACAGTGACCGGCAGCTGTAAAAAGTTATAGCGTAAAGCAGAGAGCTGATTCATCAGCCTCTGCTTTTTTAATGGCTAAGATTTAATGGCTAATTGCCGCCTTTTGCTTTCGCCAGTTGCTCGCGGATTTTCTCCAGGTGGCTTTGCCCTTTCACCATGCGTTCCTGCGCGCTCACTACTTTACGTTCGCTTTCCCAGGCCAGGTCATCCTGCGGTAATTCCAGCAGGAAGCGGCTCGGTTCCGGGCGGATCAGCTCGCCGTACTGACGCCGCTCACGACAGAGTGTAAACGTCAGCTCTTTTTGTGCCCGGGTAATCCCCACGTAAGCCAGACGCCGCTCTTCGTCCACGTTATCTTCGTCGATGCTGCTCTGATGCGGCAGCAAACCTTCTTCCATACCGACCAGATACACATAAGGGAACTCCAGCCCTTTAGAGGCATGCAATGTCATCAGCTGAACCTGGTCCAGCTCTTCGTCGTTCTCGCCACGTTCCATCATGTCACGCAGCGTAAAGCGGGTGACCACCTGCGTGAGCGTCATTGGCTCATCCAGATCGGTGCCTTCCAGCATTTCCGTCATCCAGCTGAACAGCTGATTGACGTTTTTCATGCGCATTTCAGCGGCTTTCGGGCTCGGAGAAGTTTCAAACAACCAGCTTTCGTAATCAACACCGTGGATCAAATCCCGCACCGCCGCAACCGGTTCACGTTCTGCCAGCGCAGAAATATTGCCCATCCAGTGTGTGAAACGTTGCAGGGATTCCAGCCCGCGCCCCGTCAGATACTGACTCAGCCCCAGATCAAAACTGGCTTTAAACAGCCCTTTATTGCGCTGATTGGCCCATTCCCCCAGTTTTTGCAAAGTGGCGGCCCCGATTTCACGACGTGGCGTGTTAACGATACGCAGGAATGCACTGTCATCGTCCGGATTGGTGAGCACACGCAGATAAGCCAGCAGGTCTTTAATCTCTGGCCGCGAGAAGAAGGAAGTGCCGCCAGAAATCCGGTACGGGATACGGTTCTGCATCAGCATTTTTTCGAACAAACGCGACTGATGGTTGCCACGGTACAAAATCGCGTAATCACCATAAGCAGTTTTATTGATGAAGTGATGGGCAATCAGCTCGCCGACCACCCGCTCGGATTCATGATCTTCATTATTTGCCGTCACTACTTTCAGTGATTCGCCATAAGCCAGCTCTGAGAATAAACGCTTCTCGAACACATGCGGGTTATTGGCGATCAGAATGTTGGCGGCTTTCAAAATACGCTGCGTGGATCGGTAATTTTGCTCAAGCTTGATAACCTGTAACTGCGGAAAATCTTCTTTCAGCAACACCAGGTTTTGCGGCCGCGCCCCGCGCCAGGAGTAAATTGACTGGTCATCATCACCCACCACGGTGAAACGTGCGCGGTTGCCGACCAAAAGTTTCACCATCATATACTGACTGGTGTTGGTGTCCTGATATTCATCGACCAGCAGATAACGCAGCTTGTTCTGCCATCGCTCTCGCACCTCTTCATTACTTTGTAGCAATAGCGTTGGCAGCAGGATCAGGTCATCGAAATCAAGAATATTACAGGCTCGCATATGGTCATGATAAAGGCCGTAGCAGTGCGCGAAGATTTGATCGCGTTCTGATCGCGCCAGACCGGCAGCATGGGCAGGATCAACCAGATCGTTTTTCCAGTTTGAGATCGTCGATACCAGCTGCTGCAATAATGTCTTGTCGTTCTCCAGCCATTTTTCGCTCAGCTCTTTAAGCAGGGCCAGCTGGTCCTGATCATCAAATAAAGAAAAATTAGACTTCATGCCCAGAGCAGCATATTCGCGTTTGATAATTTCCAGCCCGAGCGTGTGGAACGTCGCAATCAGCAAGCCACGTGCTTCTTTGCGCCCGAGGGTTTGTGCGACGCGCTCTTTCATTTCGCGCGCGGCCTTATTGGTGAAAGTCACCGCTGCGATGTGGCGCGCCTGATAGCCACATTCGCGGATCAGGTGTGCGATTTTATTGGTAATCACCCTGGTTTTGCCGGAACCGGCACCCGCCAGAACCAGGCAGGGTCCGGTGACAAATTCCACGGCATGTTGTTGACTGGGGTTTAATCGCATGGCGTATCTTTGCTCACCTGATAGACAAGGACGGCGATTGTAGCAGAAACACCGCCTGAGATTGACAGGCTTTACGGCGCAATTTGTTGTGTATGGAATGCAGGCCGGATTCCCCCGGCGGGGTTTCAGATGTTACATTACACCTCTGGAAACACTCTCGTAAAAAGGTCTTATCATGGCAAAAACTGCCGCAGCAATGCATATCCTGGTAAAGGAAGAAGCACAGGCACTCGATCTTCTTGAACAACTGAAGAATGGTGGTGATTTTGAAAAACTGGCTAAGAAGCATTCTACCTGCCCGTCAGGCAAGAAAGGCGGCCATTTAGGTGAATTCAAGCAAGGCGCAATGGTGCCAGCTTTCGATAAGGTGGTTTTCTCCGCACCCCTGATCGAGCCTCAGGGCCCGCTGCACACTCAGTTCGGTTACCACATCATTAAGATTTTGTACCGCAACTAAGTTCTGTCTTTGTCAGCACCCAAAGAAAGGGCACCGCATTTTCATGCAGTGCCCTTTTTATTATTTCTTAGAGACCCGAATAATTCGAGTTACAGGAAGGCGGCAAGCGAATGACAAATCGGTCGGGAACCGATTTGAACAGCGCTCGCGCTGGCCCGCAGGGTGAGCCTCAGGGACGAGGCTCATTAATCCCGATGACCTTACTCAGGTAAGTGATTCGGGTGACCGAACGCAGCCAGCACATCTGTCGCTTGAAGTATGAAGGGGGATCAGCTTGCTACCGCGATACGCTTCATATCAGTCATATAGCCACGCAAAGTGCGGCCGATTGACTCAATGGGATGGTTGCGGATCGCTTCGTTAACGTCGCGCAGTTGCGCGTTATCAACCTGCGTTTCAGCCACTGATTTGCCCAGATCGCCTGCCTGCAGCGTGGTCATGAACTCTTTCAGCAATGGCACGGCAGCGTTAGCGAACAGGTAGTTACCGTATTCAGCCGTATCCGAGATAACCACATTCATTTCGTACAGACGCTTACGTGCAACGGTGTTGGCGATCAGCGGCAGTTCGTGCAGTGATTCGTAGTAAGCAGATTCTTCGATGATGCCGGACGCCACCATGGTTTCGAAGGCCAGCTCAACGCCCGCTTTCACCATCGCAATCATCACAACGCCGTGGTCGAAGTATTCCTGCTCGGAAATTTTACCGTCGAACTGCGGTGCGTTTTCGAACGCGGTTGCGCCCGTTTCTTCACGCCAGGTCAGCAGGTTTTTGTCGTCGTTCGCCCAGTCAGCCATCATGCCGCTGGAGAATTCGCCGGAGATAATGTCATCCATGTGTTTCTGGAACAGGGGGGCCATAATCTCTTTCAGTTGTTCGGACAGTGCATAAGCACGCAGTTTCGCCGGGTTGGACAGTCGGTCCATCATCAGCGTAATACCGCCTTGTTTCAGCGCTTCGGTAATGGTTTCCCAGCCGAACTGCAACAGTTTTTCGGCATAGGCTTCATCAACACCGTCAGCAACCAGTTTGTCGAAGCACAACAGAGAACCTGCCTGCAGCATGCCACACAGGATAGTCTGCTCGCCCATCAGGTCAGATTTTACTTCAGCCACGAAGGAAGATTGCAGAACGCCCGCACGATGGCCGCCGGTCGCCGCTGCCCAGGCTTTAGCAATGGCCATGCCTTCGCCTTTCGGGTCGTTTTCCGGGTGAACCGCGATCAGCGTCGGTACACCGAAACCACGTTTGTATTCTTCACGCACTTCAGTGCCCGGGCATTTCGGGGCAACCATCACCACGGTGATGTCTTTACGGATTTGCTCGCCCACTTCCACGATGTTGAAACCGTGGGAATAGCCCAGTGTTGCGCCATCTTTCATCAGAGGCTGAACCGCTTTCACTACAGCGCTGTGCTGTTTGTCCGGCGTCAGGTTGATAACCAGATCCGCCTGTGGGATCAGTTCTTCGTAGGTGCCGACTTTAAAGCCGTTTTCGGTCGCTTTACGCCATGAAGCTCGCTTCTCAGCAATGGCTTCTGCACGCAGGGTGTAGGACACATCCAGACCGGAATCACGCATGTTCAGCCCCTGGTTCAGGCCCTGTGCACCACAGCCTACAATCACCACTTTTTTACCTTTGAGGTAGCTGGCTTCGTCCGCGAATTCATCGCGACCCATGAAGCGGCATTTGCCCAGTTGTGCCAGCTGCTGACGCAGGTTCAGTGTGTTGAAATAGTTAGCCATGTCTTGCTCCGTTCTATCGAGGTAAGTGCTGTTATTTTTTGTTTCACCGGTGAGCCGGTGAACGCCGTGAATTCACTATATGTCATGCGACACATTGCTTAAATTGATATATTACGAAGATGATGTTGCAGATTCTGCAATATACTTCGTTTGATTCCTGTGAAACTAAAAAGCCGGGTATTCGATATGGACTTACGTGATCTGAAACTGTTTTTACATCTGGCGGAAAGCCGCCATTTTGGCCGTTCGTCAAAGGCGATGCATGTCAGCCCGTCCACATTGTCACGCCAGATCCAGCGGCTGGAAGAAGAACTCGGCCAGCCGTTATTTCAGCGTGATAACCGCACCGTGCAACTGACCAGTGCAGGTGAACAACTCAAAAACTTTGCTCAGCAAACGCTGCTGCATTATCAGCAACTGCGCAGCGGGCTGGATCAGCATGGCCCGACACTGAGCGGCGAATTGCGACTTTTTTGCTCGGTAACCGCCGCCTACAGTCATCTGCCGCCGATCCTTGACCGTTTCCGTGCGCAGCATCCGCTGGTAGAAATCAAACTCACCACCGGTGATGCCGCCGATGCGGTTGAAAAAGTTCAGTCCACCGAAGCGGATCTGGGGATCGCCGGTCGTCCGGAAAGTTTGCCGGGCAGCGTCGATTTCACACAGATCGGCGAAATCCCGATGATCCTGATTTCTCCCTCCCTGCCTTGCGCCGTACGCACACAGGTCAGCGAACCGCATCCGGACTGGTCACAAATTCCGTTCATCCTGCCGGAGCATGGCCCGGCGCGAAAACGCATCGACGTCTGGTTTAAACGCAACCGCCTGAGCAATCCGCTGATTTATGCCACGGTATCCGGCCATGAAGCCATTGTCTCGATGGTCGCGCTCGGTTGCGGTATCGCACTCATTCCGTCCGTCGTGGTCGATAACAGCCCGGAACCGGTGCGCAACCGTATTTCCATTCTGGATAACGTCACGCTCGGCGCGCCGCTGGAACTGGGCGTCTGCGTGCAAAAAAAACGCCTGAACGAACCCCTGATCGACGCGTTCTGGCAGTTGCTCTGAACGTTTACACCATAAAAAAGGGGCACTTTTCAGGTGCCCCGTTGAGTTTAGCCCGCCAGGAAGAAGCGGAACGCCGGATTATCACTTTCGTTATGACAGTCATAACCCAGTGCCGACAGGTTCTTTTCAAATTCCGGTTCTTGTTCGTTCAGCTCAAAGGCCGCCAGCACACGGCCAAAATCGGTGCCGTGGCTACGGTAATGGAACAACGATATATTCCAGTGCGTACCCAGCGTGTGCAGGAATTTCAGCAACGCGCCCGGTGATTCAGGGAATTCAAAGCTGTAAAGCCGCTCGCGCAGAGGCTTGGTCGGACGGCCGCCCACCATGTAACGGACATGAAGTTTCGCCATTTCATCATCGGACAAATCCACGACCTGATAGCCGTCATGATTGAGTTCCGCGATGATTTCCTGACGTTCCGCATGGCCGCGTGTCAGACGCACACCGACAAAAATGCAGGCATTATCCGCATCGGCGTAACGGTAGTTGAACTCCGTTACCGAACGGCCACCCAGCAACTGACAAAACTTCAGGAAACTGCCTTTACGCTCAGGAATAGTCACTGCCAGCAGCGCTTCACGTTGCTCACCCAGTTCACAGCGTTCCGACACATAACGCAGACCGTGGAAATTGACGTTCGCGCCGGAAAGCACATGCGCCAGTCGCTCACCCTGAATATTGTGCTGCTGCACATATTTTTTCAGCCCCGCCAGCGCCAGCGCACCGGAAGGCTCAGCAATGGCGCGGACGTCTTCGAACAAATCTTTCACGGCAGCGCAAATTGAATCACTGTCGACGGTGATGACGTCATCAAGATATTCGCGACACAAACGGAACGTTTCGTTGCCGATACGTTTCACTGCCACGCCTTCCGCAAACAAACCCACACGCGCCAGATCAACCGGTTCACCGGCATCCATTGCCGCGCGCAGGCAGGCAGAATCTTCAGCTTCGACACCGATGACCTGAATCTGTGGCATCAATTGTTTGATCAGCACGGCGACGCCGGCGGCTAGACCACCACCGCCGACGGGCACGAATACGCGGTCGAGATGCGCATCCTGTTGCAGCAACTCCATTGCCAGCGTGCCCTGCCCGGCTATCACCGCCGGATGGTCAAATGGCGGCACAAACGTCATGCCCTGTTCCTGCGACAGCGTGATCGCTTTGGCTTTCGCCTCATCGAAATTGGCGCCATGCAGCAAAACTTCGCCGCCGAAGTTACGCACGGCATCCACTTTGATATCTGCTGTGGCAACCGGCATCACAATCAGCGATTTGATGCCTTTTTTGGTCGCCGATAACGCAACGCCCTGCGCGTGATTTCCCGCAGACGCGGTGATGACACCACGCGCAGCCTGTTCTTCCGTCAGGCTGGCGATCATCGAATAGGCGCCGCGCAGTTTAAAACTGTGAACGGCCTGGCGATCCTCCCTCTTCACCAGAATGGTGTTACCCAGCCGGGAAGAGATCTTTTCCATGACCTGCAAAGGCGTCACCTGCGCGACTTCATAAACCGGCGCACGCAGTACGGCACGCAGATATTCTGCGCCGCACGGCTGGTCGGGTAGAGGTTGTGATACCGCCATGACTGTCAGCCTCCCAGCTTAGACTTGTCGCGTACTGCACCTTTGTCCGCGCTGGTTGCCAGCAATGCGTAAGCACGCAGCGCCAGAGAAACCACACGTTCACGGTTTTTCGGCGTCCAGGCTTTGTCGCCGCGGGCCAGTTCAGCTTCGTGACGCGCCGCCAGTTCTGCCGCGGGCACATCCAGCACCATTTTGCGGTTTGGAATATCGATGTCGATGATGTCGCCATCTTCCACCAGCGCAATCAGGCCACCGCTGCCCGCTTCCGGAGAAACGTGACCGATAGATAAACCGGAAGTGCCGCCCGAGAAGCGGCCATCGGTGATCAGCGCACACTCTTTGCCGAGCCCCATGGATTTCAGGTAAGTGGTCGGATACAGCATTTCCTGCATCCCCGGCCCGCCTTTCGGCCCTTCGTAACGGATAACCACAACGTCGCCGGAAACCACTTTACCGCCGAGGATCGCGGAAACGGCATCATCCTGGCTTTCGTACACTTTTGCCGGGCCACGGAAGGTCAGGTTGGATTCATCCACGCCTGCGGTTTTAACGATGCTGCCCGCTTCGGCGATGTTGCCGTAAAGCACGGCCAGACCACCGTCTTTACTGAATGCATGCTCAAACGAACGGATACAACCGTCGGCGCGGTCATCATCCAGCGTGTCCCAGCGGCAGTCTTGCGAGAAAGCCTGCGTGGTGCGGATACCGGCGGGACCCGCGCGGAACATTTTTTTCACGGCTTCGTCTTGGGTCAGCATAATGTCGTACTGATCCAGCGTCTGGTTCAGGGTCAGGCCCAGGATATTTTTCACGTCGCGGTTCAGGAGATTAGCGCGATCCAGTTCCCCCAGAATCGCCAGCACGCCCCCTGCCCGGTGCACATCTTCCATGTGATATTTCTGGGTGCTTGGCGCGACCTTACACAGATGCGGCACTTTGCGTGACAGACGGTCAATGTCGGTCATGTCGAATTCAATTTCGCCTTCCTGCGCTGCCGCCAGCAGATGCAGTACAGTGTTGGTCGAGCCGCCCATCGCGATATCCAACGTCATGGCATTTTCGAAAGCCGCTTTGCTGGCAATGCTGCGCGGCAGTGCGCTGACATCGTCCTGCTCGTAATAACGTTTGGTCAGCTCAACGATGCGACGACCGGCATTCAGGAACAGATCTTTACGGTCAGCATGGGTAGCCAGCAATGAACCGTTACCCGGCTGGGAAAGCCCCAGCGCTTCGGTCAGACAGTTCATAGAGTTTGCGGTGAACATCCCGGAACACGAACCGCAGGTCGGACAGGCAGAACGTTCGATTTGTTCGCTGTCGGCATCGCTGACGTTCGGGTTTGCGCCTTGAATCATCGCATCGACCAGGTCGAGTTTGATGATTTTGTCAGACAGTTTGGTTTTCCCGGCTTCCATCGGGCCACCGGAAACAAAGATCACCGGAATGTTCAGGCGCAGTGACGCCATCAGCATTCCCGGAGTGATTTTGTCGCAGTTGGAAATACACACCATGGCATCGGCGCAGTGCGCGTTAACCATGTATTCCACCGAGTCAGCAATCAGTTCACGTGAAGGCAATGAATACAGCATGCCACCATGCCCCATGGCGATCCCGTCATCCACCGCGATCGTGTTGAATTCTTTCGCCACGCCGCCGGACGCTTCGATTTGTTCAGCAACCAGCTTACCCAGATCGCGCAGGTGCACGTGCCCCGGTACAAACTGGGTGAATGAGTTAACGACGGCGATAATTGGCTTACCGAAATCGTTGTCCGTCATGCCAGTGGCACGCCATAAAGCGCGGGCACCAGCCATGTTGCGGCCATGAGTCGTGGTGTGGGAACGGTACTTAGGCATGCTCTGTTCACTCCAAATCATTTCTGTTTAGCAGGCTGCGCCATCGCCGCCTGCGCAATTCTTATTCTTTTGATTATTGAGGGTTAATTGGATCCAGCCAACCCCATTTGTCTTCGGTTTTGCCGGTGAACAGGCCGAAGAATGCATCCTGAATTTGTTTGGTGACCGGACCCCGTTTGCCGATACCGACCTGGATGCCGTCAACACTGCGCACCGGCGTGATTTCTGCGGCGGTGCCGGACATGAAGACTTCGTCTGCCAGATACAGCGATTCACGGGACAGAACTTGCTCACGCACTTCCAGTCCCAGATCTTTCGCCAGTTTAATAATAGCGTCACGGGTGATACCCGGCAGCGCGGAAGAGGTAAACGGAGGCGTGAATAAAATGCCTTCTTTCACTTCAAACAGGTTTTCGCCAGCACCTTCAGATACATAGCCATGGATGTCCAGCGCAATACCTTCCTGATAACCGTGACGACGTGCTTCGCTGCCGACCAGCAGGGAAGACAGGTAGTTACCCCCCGCTTTGGCGGCCGTTGGAATGGTGTTTGCTGCAACGCGGTTCCATGAAGACACCATCGCATCGATGCCCTGTTCCAGCGCTTCTTCACCCAGATACGCGCCCCACGGGAAGGCTGCGATGATTACATCAGTTTTGTAGCCGTCCGGCGGGTTAACGCCCATTCCCACATCGCCAACAAACACCAGCGGACGGATATAGGCACTGACCAGATTGTTTTTGCGCAGAGTTTCACGGCAAGCTTCCATCAGCTCATCCACGCTCTGGGAAACAGGCATACGATAAATTTTTGCGGAATCGCGCAGACGCTGCATGTGTTCACGGTGACGGAATACGACCGGGCCTTTATGGGAGTCGTAGCAACGCACGCCTTCGAAAACGGAAGTGCCGTAATGCAGTGCGTGTGACATGACATGGACTTTAGCTTCAGCCCACGGCACCATTTCACCATTGAACCAAATGTAATCAGCTTTCTTCGTCATTCTTCTCGTTCCTTTACTCACGCATTCGCGCGTATTTGTTGTGATGTATGTTGCTGGATCTCGACACACGCGACATCCATAAGTTTGCGTAACTGTGAAGACAGTAAATCTACCGGACGCTGACTGGCAACGGTCAATTCGATATTTATATTTTCCGCATTGACCATCGGCGTCATGTTCATTGCGCACACCTGAAAACCACGGTGACGGACCACGCGTAATACGCGCTCTAACATTTCGGGACGGAAACGGGCCTGAATTGAGACGTTATGTTGCATCATGATATTTTCTCCAGCATGGTTTCGTTGCCTGCGCCCGGTGGAACCAGCGGCCAGACATTCTCATTTTCATCGATAGAAACCTGGAGCAAATACGGACCTTCACTGTTGAAGAAAGCGTCCAGAGCGGCATCGACTTGATCTTTACGGTGGATACGTTGGCCGGGGATATTGAATGCGCTGGCCAGCGTGACAAAATCGGGGTTATCGGAGAGGTTGGTTTCACTGAAGCGTCCGTCGAAGAACAATTCCTGCCACTGTCGAACCATCCCTAACCGCTGGTTATCCAGCAACAGGATTTTAACGGGCAACTGTTTTCGCTTGATGGTGCCCAGTTCCTGAACGTTCATCATGAATGAACCGTCGCCAGATACGCAGATCACCATATCGTCCGGGCGGGCAACTTGTGCACCGACTGCGGCAGGTACGCCGAAACCCATCGTGCCCAGACCACTGGAGGTGATGAAGTTTTCCGGACGGGTGAACTGCATATGTTGCGCGGTCCACATCTGATGCTGGCCAACGTCGGTGGTCACGACGGTATTGGCTGATTTACGGTCAGAGATTTGTTTCAGTAACAACGGCGCATAAATCGCTTCACCCGGGTGGTCATAGCGCCATTCGCCCTGCGCTTTCAGCGTCATCACTTCATCACGCCATGCGTTGATGTTCAGAGGTTGTTGCAGCGCCGGTAACAGCAAGTTCAGATCACCCTGCAGCGCCACATGCGCCTGACGCAGTTTGTTCAGCTCAGCCGGGTCGATATCCATGTGGATAACCGCGGCATCTGGCGCAAAGGTATTCAGCTTGCCAGTCACACGGTCATCGAAACGCGCACCAACGGCAATCAGCAAATCGCAGGACTGAACGGCCAGATTCGCCGCTTTGGTACCGTGCATTCCCAGCATACCCAGATAACACGGGTCGCTGGCATCCGGTGCCCCCAGACCTTTCAACGTTGCTACCGCAGGAATACCTGTCGCAGAAATGAATTCGCGCAATGCCGGGACGGCCTGTGCGATACCGACACCGCCACCGACGTAAACCATCGGTTTTTGCGCGGTGGTGATCATGGCATAGGCTTGTTGTAATTCAGTGGCAGAGTGCGGGAACGTTTCTTCAACGGCGACCAGATGCGGCGGTAATTCACCGACGGCCAGCTGGATATCTTTCGGGATGTCGATCAGAACCGGGCCCGGACGACCGGAGCTGGCGATGGCAAAGGCTTCAGCCATGATTTCCGGCAGCGCTTCCAGAGATTCAACCAGAAAGCTGTGTTTGGTACAGGCCAGGGACAAACCTAAAACATCGATTTCCTGAAAGGCATCGGTGCCAATGAAGGCGGAACCAACCTGTCCGGTGATGGCCACCAGCGGAACGGAATCTAAAAGTGCGTCGGCCAGGCCGG
Source organism: Rahnella perminowiae (assembly GCF_019049695.1). Lineage (NCBI taxonomy): Bacteria > Pseudomonadati > Pseudomonadota > Gammaproteobacteria > Enterobacterales > Yersiniaceae > Rahnella > Rahnella perminowiae. The sequence goes on along the minus strand of NZ_JAFMOT010000159.1, from coordinate 10,393 downwards.
TGATCAGGTTGGTCGCGCCAGGACCGGAAGTGGCGATACAGACGCCGACTTTTCCGGTAGAACGGGCATAGCCGATGGCAGCCATTGCGGCACCCTGCTCATGCCGGCACAACAGGTGTTCTACGCCGCCGTCATACAATGCATCGTATACCGGCATGATTGCCCCGCCAGGATAACCAAATACAGTATTTACACCCTGCGCACGCAACGCTTGTACTACCCATTGTGCTCCGTTCATCTTTATTCTCCTGCCTTTTTGCGACAAGTGCAGAATATTATGCTGTTGCTCATTTTCCGACCCCGCCTCTCTGTTCTCTGAAATTCCTGACCCAAAAAAAAACCCCGGACCTTTCGGTGCGGGGTTTCTTTTCAGGTTCAGGCTTGTTTAATAAGCCTTTCTTCGTCCAAGTGCAGCCCCGCACGGTGGGATAATAATCACCACCACGCTAATCACGACTAGGCTAACTACGAGGAGAAGGGCTTTCATTTTTAGTTTTCTAAAATTCATATTGCGAACGATTGCCTACAGAGTTACCACAGTAAGATGATTAATGACAACACTTTTCTTGCGTTATTATTTGCAGCCCGTTGCAGAATTCGTGAAAAATCGTCTGAAAAATCAGACCTTAGCGCGATGATCAGTACTTTGATTATTTATTGTTCCGGCAATCGCTTTTCCGCGCGTATCACGGCCAAATGCTACCAGAACAGAAATCAGGATAGCGACGGTGCCGGCCACCATCGCCATCGCCAGTCCGTAATTATGCCCGTGGCTTTCTGCAATGTAGGCCTGAAGTGTCGCATTGACTGAAGCGATCAGATTACCGAGTTGGTAAACAAAACCCGGCAGAACAGCCCGCGTATTGGCTGGCACCAGTTCGGTCAGATAAGTCGGCACGACACCCCATGCGCCCTGCACCATAAACTGCATCAGGAACGCGCCCAACCCCAGCATCCATGAACCGCCAGAGAAAGCCCATAAAGGAATGACCGGCAAGGAAAGTAACGCGGCAATAATAATCGCTTTTTTACGGCCAATTTTCTCCGACAGCGAACCGAAGAATACTCCACCGATAATTGACGCGATATTGTAGCTAATGGCGATTAAACTGACGGTATGTGCATCAAAACCATGCTGAACTTTGAGGAAGGTCGGATAGAGATCTTGTGTACCGTGGCTGAAGAAATTAAAACCCGCCATCAGTACAACCAGATACACACACAGCTTCCAGTTTTTCTTCAGCACCGGCATCAGAGCCGTGCTCTCATTACGCTCCCGTGCCGCCAGCCAGACCGGTGATTCCTGCACTTTAAACCAGATAAATGGCAGAAGAAAAATCGGAACAGCTCCGATGACAAACATCCCGCGCCAGCCGACAGTTTCGGACAGCAGGCCATACACCACCGCCGCCAGCAGATAACCAAACGGATAACCCGCCTGGAAAATCCCCGACATCACACCACGGGAACGGTCAGGTATGGTTTCCATCGCCAGAGAAGAAGCTACTCCCCAGACACCGCCCATCGCAATGCCATAAATTACGCGAAGGATGAGAAAAACCATCAGTGAAGGTGCCGCCGCAGTACACAGCTCGAAAAAAGAAAACAGTGCGATATTCACCATCAGCACCGGTTTGCGTCCATACTTTTCCGCTGCTCGTCCGAACAGCAACGCCCCAATCGGCCGCACGGCCAACGTCAGCAGAATGGCCAGTGTCACCTGTTTGATATCCACCTGAAAGGCCGAAGCAATATCACTGAGCAGGAAGACTAAAATAAAGAAATCGAAAGCGTCGAGAGTCCAGCTCAGAAAGCTGGCGATGGCAACATTACGCTGCCGGGAAGTCCAACCAAACATGGGTGAGTCCCTATTCCGGAATAACTGTAGGCGGTGCACTCACCAGGAAATTGCGGAAAACCCCTGGTCAGGCAGAGAGATGTTAATTGGTGTCTGCATTTGTTTATTTATTGTTAAATACAGCAAGATTAAACACCTCTGCCGGTATCATCGGCAACTTAATTAGGCCGCTAATTTGTTTCGAGAGCCCTCAAACTGTTAAGGAGTATTACTGTCATTGCGGGACTGCTCGCATTCCTCCAGGTTAAGCTGCTGACTTGCAGATTATTTTTCCATGACATTACACATTGCAGAAATTCTCTCCCCGAAAGCGTTCCTGACTCAGGCATGCTGCTGTCAGGAGATCTCATAGCAAAGGAAAAAGCATGTCATTAGCCGTGGTGTATACCCGCGCATCGCTGGGGGTTCAGGCACCGGGTGTCTCGGTTGAAGTTCATATCAGCAATGGATTACCCGCCCTGACATTGGTAGGTTTGCCCGAAACCACTGTCAAGGAGGCCAGAGATCGGGTTCGCAGCGCCATCATCAACTGCGGGTTCACTTTTCCCGCAAAACGCATCACCGTCAATCTTGCGCCTGCTGATTTACCCAAAGAAGGGGGCCGGTATGATTTGTCCATCGCGCTGGCGATTCTGGTGGCCTCAGAGCAACTTCAGGGCGATAAGCTTGAAGAGTACGAATTTCTGGGTGAGCTCGGTCTTTCTGGTGCGTTGCGCAGCGTGAATGGTGCGATTCCGGCGGCACTGGAGGCAAAAAAAGAAGGCCGGGTGTTGATCCTGCCGCAAAGTAATCAAACGGAAATGACGCTGCTGGAGCCCGGTGTGGCGCTGGTTGCCGGGCATTTATTGCAGGTCTGCGCGTTTATACAGGGAGAAAGTAGCCTGCCACCGATTGAATTCCCGGCACAACCGACCCGGCTTGCGCATCAGCCTGATATTGCCGATATTATCGGGCAGGAGCAATCAAAGCGCGCGCTCGAAGTAGCGGCAGCGGGAGGGCATAATCTATTACTGATTGGACCGCCCGGTACCGGAAAAACCATGCTGGCCAGCCGGTTGCCCGGATTATTGCCGCCCATGAGTAACGAGGAAAAGCTGGAAACCGCCGCCATTGCCAGCCTGGTGTATAACCCGGAAGAAAACGATGAATTCTCCCGTATTCGCCCTTTCCGTGCTCCGCATCACAGCACTTCAATGAGCGCACTGGTGGGCGGCGGCTCGTTACCCAGACCAGGAGAAATATCGCTGGCACATAACGGCGTATTGTTTCTCGACGAACTGCCTGAGTTTCAGCGGCAGGTTCTCGATGCTTTGCGCCAACCCATGGAATCCGGCGAAATCACTATTTCCCGCGCGAGGGCGAAAGTGCGCTATCCGGCAAGGACACAGCTGATTGCAGCGATGAATCCCAGCCCGACAGGACATTATCAGGGCATTCATAACCGTACGCCGCCACAGCAGGTTTTACGCTATCTGAGCCGGCTTTCCGGTCCGTTTCTCGACAGATTCGATCTGTCGATTGAAGTCCCGCTCCTGCCGCCCGGCATTTTGAGCCAGCAGAACTCGACGCCCGCGCTCAGGGAATGTAGTGTGCACGTGCGGGAACGGGTGTTGATCGCCAGAGAAATTCAGTTAAAACGCGCAGGAAAAATCAACGCGCACCTGAGCAGCAGCGAAGTGGAGACGTACTGCGGGTTAACCAAAGCAGATGCTGAATTTCTGGAAGAGGTGCTGCATAAACTGGGATTGTCTGTCAGGGCCTGGCACCGCATTCTGAAAGTGGCAAGAACACTGGCGGATCTGGGGGGCATAGAATCGATTGAAAGGCGACATCTTGCGGAGGCGTTAAGCTATCGCAGCATGGATAGGCTATTGTTAAACCTGCATAAGAGTCTGGCATAAAAAACGGGGCATCGCCCCGTTTCATTAGTCATCACTTTCCGTGTAGTCTTCTACAGCGTCGGCCTGCGGTTTACCGCCAGACAACGTGTGGAATTTCTTCGGACGACGCGTGCGGACAATGTATTTGTTCCACACTTTTTCTGCATCCGTGACAGGTTCGCGTGTACCGCGGCAAACCTCCAGGAACAGTTTTTCTTCGTCGGTAACGGGCTCACGTTTTCCCAGATCCAGCTCGTTAAACGCGAAGCCGTAACGTTCTAGCATTTGCGCTTCTTTAATGGTGAAATCGCCATGCCGGGAGAACCCGCGAGGGTAATGTTTATTATCAAAAAAACGACTTGTCGTGGTGAAGCTTTCCGCCATCTGACACGCTCCTAATTCTCTCATGGTCGTGCTGTTATGGCGCGGAGTATTAGTTAGGCTTGACATTGTGTAAAACAAAACATTTAAATCTTAACGACAAAAAATATTGGAGATAGTTTTGGACACGGAATTACTGAAAACCTTTTTGGAGGTCAGTAGAACTCGCCACTTTGGTCGGGCGGCGGAATCCCTTTACCTGACGCAATCTGCTGTCAGCTTTCGTATCCGACAACTGGAAACTCAACTGGGCGCCAATTTATTCACACGGCATCGCAATAACATCCGCTTAACGCCCGCAGGAGAACGACTGCTGCCTTATGCAGAGAACCTGATGTCAACGTGGCAGATGGCGAAAAAAGAGGTTGTACGCTCGTTACAGCACACAGAATTGTCGATTGGTGCCACGGCGTCACTCTGGGAAGCTTATCTGACACCGTGGATGCAGTCTCTGTACACTCAGCGGGGTACGCTGAGACTGGAGGCGCGCATTGCCCTTCGTCAGTCGCTGGTGAAGCAATTGCATGAAAGACAATTGGATTTGCTGATTACCACCGAGCCACCAAAGATGGACGAGCTCTCAAGTCAGTTGCTGGGTAATTTCTCGTTACGACTTTTCTCATCAAAGAAAACGGTCAGAGGCGAACAGTCGCCCTATGTGAAGCTGGAATGGGGCGCTGATTTTCCTCAGCAGGAAAAATTACAAAATAGCGATCAGGAACCGATACTGACCACAACCTCTGCGCATCTGACGCGTCAGTTGCTGGAAAATACCGGAGGCTGTGCGTTTCTGCCTGCGCACTGGGCTAAAGAATACCCACAACTGGCCGCACATGAAGATGTTCCGCCGGTGATCCGCCCGCTTTACGCCGTCTGGCTGCAAACCAGCGATCAGCAGGTTTTGATCCGTCAGTTACTCAAAACGCCGCTGATCACTAATTTCTGACACCGTCCTGTTTCAGGACGGTTCTGGCCGCGGATGCCGCGCTCTTCTGGCTGTCCAGAAGCTGCCCATCCCTTTTTGCAATCCGATGAAAACAAACAATAAAACGCCCATCACGATTTTGGTCCACCATGAACTCAGCGTACCATCGAAGGTGATATAGGTTTGGATCAGCCCCTGAATGAGCACACCAAACAAGCTGCCTAAAACCGTGCCTACGCCACCACTCAGTAATGTCCCGCCGATCACGACAGAAGCAATAGCATCCAGTTCAACACCACTCGCTGCGAGAGCATAGCCCGCAGAAGTGTAAAGGGAGAAAATAATGCCGGATAACACCGCCAGCGTGCTGGATAGCATATAGATATAAATCGTGGTCCGCCGCACAGGCACCCCCATCAGCGCAGCCGATACATTGCTGCCACCGACGGCATAGACGTTGTTACCGAATCGCGTACGATGCGCCAGAATAATGCCGCCAAGCACCACCAATAGCATGACCAGAGCCAGCAAGGTAAAACGACCACCACCGGGCATTTTCCAGGCATAATTGGCGAGGAAGTCATAAACCGGATGATTAATCGGCAACGATTCTTCCGAAACAATAAAACTCATACCGCGCACAAAAAACATGCCCGCCAGCGTGATGATGAAAGCCGGCAGTTTCAGCGTATCAATGATCCAACCCATCAGCGCACCAAAGATAGCTCCCATCAACAGGACGATGACAAAAGCATAACCCGGTGCGATGCCATAAGTGCCGATAAGTTTCGCCAGCAAAACGCCGGTGAAAGCGATAACAGAACCTACTGACAGGTCGATACCACCTGACAAGATGACAAAGGTCATCCCCACGGCCACGATGCCAAGAAATGCGTTATCCGTGAGCAAATCAAAAAACACCCGTGTGGAGGCAAAACCAGGAAATTGCGTAAAGCAATAGGCGTATCCGGCCAGAAAAACCGCAATAGTAATCAGCAGGGGCAGATTTCTTTTGAGCATTATCCCTTCCTCCGGAACAGATTACTGAGAGAAACGCGGGGCGATTGCACCACCAGTACCGCAAGCACCACCAGCGCTTTCAGCACCAGGTTGAATTCCGGTTTGAAGCCGGAGAGCAAAATGCCGGTATTCATTCCCTGAATGATTAGTGCACCGACAACTGAAAGAAGCAGGTTAAAACGTCCACCCAGCAACGAGCCACCACCGATGACGACGGCAAGAATGGCATCAAGTTCCAGCCATAATCCGGCATTATTGGCATCTGCACCGCGAATATCGGCAGTGACGATAACACCCGCAACAGCCGCGCAAATTCCACAAATAACGTAAGTGGAGATCAGCACTAAACGAGCATTTACGCCGGCGTTATAAGCAGAACGGATATTGATACCCACGGATTCGATAAACAGGCCGAGTGCCGTTTTCCGTGTCAGCACCCAGACCAGAACCAGCATGACGACGGCAATAATCACCGGCATTGGCAGGTAGAATAAAGACCCGCTGCCGAACTGCGACAGGCCATTGTGCTCGAACGTGACGATCTGTCCTTGCGTAATCAGCTGCGCGATACCGCGCCCTGCGACCATCAGCATCAGCGTGGCAACAATCGGCTGAATTTGCAGGACAGCGACCAGAAAGCCATTCCACAAACCGCATATTGCGCCCACCCCGACCGAGGCCAGCAAGACTATCATTAGCGGATATCCTTGCACCGTCATGGTTGCGGCTGTCGCGCCGGCAATCGCCATGACTGCACCTACGGAAAGGTCGATGCCGCCGGTCGCGATAACCAGTGTCATTCCGAGTGCCAGCAAAGCGACAGGCGCACCACGGTTGAAAATATCAACCAGGCTGCCAAACAAACGGCCATCCTGAATATGAATTGAGAAAAAGCCCGGGGCGACCAGACTGTCGATCACTAATATTGCGAAGAAAGCGCCGATTTGCGTGGCGCCTTTAGGAAATACCCATCTTACTTTGCGCGGTTTTCCCGTCATTGGCAGGCTCCTGTTGTTCATCACTGTCTCCTCATTGCGCCGCAATGGCTTTCATAATGGCTGGCACGGAGATATCAGCCTGATCAATTTCGGCAACATGACGACGGTCGCGTAAGACGACAATACGATCGGCATAGCCCGCCAGTTCTTCCAGTTCAGATGAAACAACCAGTAACGCCAGGCCTTCGTCGCAAAGTTTTTCAATCAGACGAATAATTTCTGCATGCGCACCGACATCAATGCCGCGGGTAGGTTCATCAAGAATGAGGAAACGGGGATGAGTCGCAAGCCAGCGGGACAGCAACACTTTTTGCTGATTACCGCCGGAAAGATACTGAATTTCCTGTTCAGTGCCGGGCGTACGAATGCCCAGTAATTTGATAAATTTCTCGGCTATCTGATGCTGTTCCTTCATGGGCAAAGGACGCAACCAGCCACGCTGAGCCTGTAAGGCAAGAATGATATTTTCTCGCACCGTGGCCGCGCCGATAATGCCATCAGTTTTGCGATCTTCCGGGCAGTAACCAAAACCCAGTTTCGCCGCCTTTCTGGGTGTGCTGATGGTTTCTTCTTTACCATCGACGTGCGCCTTACCACTGTCATGCCCTTTAATGCCGAAAATCAGCTGAGCGGTTTCTGTCCGTCCGGATCCCAGTAAACCCGCCAGCCCGACGATTTCACCCCGACGCACTTTTAAATCAAAATTTTCGACCACCCCGCGACGACCGTAGTCTTTGAAATCGACTAACGGTTGCCCGGTCACATTTCTATGCTCAGTCCGTTTGAGCAGGTTTTCATCAAAACTGTGTCCCAGCATCATCGGCACGAGATCAATACGCGGTAAATCCACCGTTCGTTCAGACCCGACGTGCTTACCATTTCGCAAAACGGTGATCCGGTCACTGATGCGGTAAACCTGATCGAGGAAATGGGTCACGAAAATCATTCCCACCCCTTTATCACGCAATTGCATCAAAATATCGAGCAGCATACTGACTTCTTTGGCATCGAGACTGGCGGTGGGTTCATCAAGAATTAAAACCTGCGCGGACAGATCAACAGCGCGGGCGATTGCCACGATTTGCTGAATCGCGATGGAATAGGTTGAAAGTGGCTGGCTGACATCCAGATGCAGGCCATAGCCTTCCAAAAGTGCTTCGGCTTGTTGTTCCATCTTGCGCTGATTGACCAGCCCGAAACGGGTTGGCTCGCGCCCGATGAACAGATTGGCAGCGACAGAGATATTCGGCAGAAGATTGACTTCCTGATATACCGTACCAATTCCCAGCGACTGAGCATCGGCAGTATCAATTGGCTCGATCGGTTTTCCGTTAAGGAAGACCTGCCCCGCAGAACGTTTATAGACACCGGTAAGGGCTTTAATCATTGTTGATTTGCCAGCACCGTTCTCACCCAAAAGTGCGACGATCTCACCGCTTTCGAGGGTAAAGTCGACATTTTCCAGCGCTTTTACACCGGGAAATTCGACCGATAAGCCGCGCACTTCGAGCAGCGTTTTTGAAACTGGATTATCCGTCACGTCACTACTCCTGCTGCATTCGCGATAAGCGAAAAGGGAATAATTATTACCGGTTTGTCAGTAAGACAAACCGGTAAACCGGCTTAATAACCCATGTCTTTTTTCATGTCGTATTCTTTCTGAGCCATATCAGGAAGGATCAACGCGGACTGAGTCTGAATGAATTTCTTAGGCTGGGTACCATCCTTTTTCATTGCGATCAGCGCATCAAATGCCGGGCCAGCCATGTTCGGTGTCAGTTCAACAGATGCGTTTGCTTCGCCCGCTAACATCGCTTTGTAGATGTCCGGTACACCATCAATTGATACGATTTTGATTTGTGAACCCGGTTTCAAACCAGCTTCTTTGATAGCCTGGATAGCACCGATTGCCATGTCGTCGTTATGAGCGTAAACGGCACAAATGTTCTTACCGTTTTGTTCGGCCTTGATGAAGCTTTCCATTACTTCTTTGCCTTTACTGCGGGTGAAGTCTCCGGACTGCGAACGGATAATTTTGATGTTTGGCGCAGATTTCAACGCATCTGCAAATCCTTTTTTACGATTTAACGCCACACTGGCACCGACCGTTCCCTGCAATTCGACAACATTACATGGTTTGCCAGCAGCATCCTTAACCAGCCAGTCACCCGCAACTTTACCCTCATACACGCTGTCTGAAGCCACTGCAGCGGTGTACAGAGACGGATCACTGACTTCGATCGTACGGTCTAACAGGAATACAGGGATCTTAGCTTCTTTAGCTTCGGTCAAAACCGGGGCCCAGCCCGTAGCCACAACGGGAGCGATAAAAATGGCATCAACACCTTGTGCGATGAATGAGCGTATTGCTTTGATTTGGTTCTCTTGTTTTTGCTGGGCATCAGCGATTTTCAGTGTTATGCCGCGTTTTTCTGCTTCTGATTTAGAGACTTTTGTTTCCGCAGAACGCCACCCAGACTCAGAACCGATCTGCGAAAAACCCACAACCAGCGGAGCCGCCTGAACTGTGCCACTAAGGACTGTCGCTACTGCTGCTGCCACAAATAAGCGTTTATACATATTTCTTTCCTCATGTGTAGTCTGAGCTACTTTTTGTTATGACTCGTAGGGTACGGCGAGGACGATTACCCGACATGCATTCATCCGCTACGACAGTTCTGTCGGAAAAAGGATACAAGCAATGCTGTCAGGCGCTGATAGTCGTCATAAGACGATGATTAGGTTTAGTACATAGAGAAAATGGGAGCATGAGCGAAGTCACATACAGGGAGAACAATCAATTCGTGCATGTATTCAGCCAAAACATGACAAAAAACAACTAGCAAGAATGGAGGTTTTGAGCCCTGTCGGTGCAAAAAACGCTGAACAGGGGGATTAAGAAGCAAAGATTAAACAAGGAAGAAGGGCTTCAGAAAATTAAGACGAAAAAAAACCCCTCGCTTTCGCGAAGGGTTTAAATATGGCAGGGGCGGAGAGACTCGAACTCGCGACACCCGGTTTTGGAGACCGGTGCTCTACCAACTGAGCTACGCCCCTAAATTGTGCTTACTATTATGCCTGCTAATTTAGCAGGCATAATTTTTAATAATTGGCGGAACGGACGGGGCTCGAACCCGCGACCCCCTGCGTGACAGGCAGGTATTCTAACCAACTGAACTACCGCTCCACCGGTTCTTTCACACACATCAGCAACCGGCTGATGCCTGTTTGTTCCTGTTATTTTCCTTGTCAGGGGAAAAGGAACACGTTCTTTACTAATTTGATGCCTGGCAGTTCCCTACTCTCGCATGGGGAGACCCCACACTACCAT